>JBCCJE010000614.1:0-4137 GCA_039027925.1 Bacteroidota bacterium | reverse complement strand
TTGAAGCCTTCGTCCCAAGTCAAATTGGGCGAGGGCTTTTTTTTACGCCCTCATAGTCTGACTTCCCGTCAGCCTATGAATTTTCAAAACAAAAACGAGCAAGCTACCAGAAAAGGGAAGCCTTGAAAAAACAGAAATAAATTTATAGGCTGGCGGAAAGCCAGCCTATAAGATAAAGAGAACGGTTTTTGGGATTTGAAGCCTTCGTCCCAAGTCAAATTGGGCGAGGGCTTTTTTACGCCTTCATAGTCTGACTTCCCATCAGCCTATGAATTTTTATAAAAAAACAAGCAAGCTGCCAGAAAAGGTAAGCCTTGAAAATGAAATAAATTTATAGGCTGGCGGGAAGCCAGACTATAAGATGAAGAAAACTAATATTTAAAATACCAACATAAAGGTATGTTGTAGCATCCCTTTTTCTGTTACATTTGTATTAACAAAAAACAAACATTACATACTTACACATTCCAATCGAGGGATAAAACAAAGAACACACTTTTCCAAAACCTCCCTAACCAAACCGATCTTTCCCAACGACCATCAAGAATTCCATAAAAAATTTGTAAGCTGCACGGCTGCACCCCATTCTAGGAATTTCTACAACTACATCACAACACAGATTACCGAATACTAAAATTGCGATATGGCTTCGTGATTTTATTTGTGATATCATTGTTATACAATGATACACAGGATAGATATCGCATGGATAATCTGTGGGTAAATACATGAACAAATATTAATTCGGTTGATAAAACAGAAACAAAAATTATGATCCTTTTTACGTATCCAGAACAAACTGCTCGGGCGGCAGCATTGAGATTTGTGAAAGTACTGAGCATTGTTCTGATATTTTTTGCTTCCCCACAGCTCGGTGCGCAAGATGCGTTTATCGCTAATAATTCAAATTATATAATTGCCAATAAATTTGAGGTTGTTGCTTATTCCGTAGGAACTTTCGATGAGGAGCAGGCTTTTTTAAAACTCTACAATGGGATGAACCAAATGTCGCAAGATTATTCGAGAGGTATGAAGTATAGATATTATTGGTTGATTTCGGTTGACCTCAAACGCAAGGGATTGGCACTAGAAGAATCACTCTTAAAAAATTTAAACAGAGTAGGAAAAGAATACGGGGTCTCTAAATCACAATTGCAAAGACTATATCGAAACACCGTTGAAATGTTTAACAGCAAGTCTGTTGGATTGTGAAGAATTAAGAATTAAGAATTAAGAATTAAGAATTAAGAATTAAGAATTAAGAATTAAGAATTAAGAATTAAGAAAAGGAATAAAATCTCATGAAAAAACAAACTTCTACGCCACTTCATTTTTCACTTTTAAGATATTTTGGATTCTTGATGGTGGCTTGGATGTTTACTACCTCCCTGCAAGCCCAATCTATTACTTGCAATTCTTTAGTACACATTACTTTGGATGAAAACTGCCAAGCAGTCGTGGGGGCGGATCAAATTCTGGAGGGCACATATTCCAATTATTCGCAGTTTACGGTCGCTTTCACCAACTCTGGTTTGCCTGTACTTCTAGGGCCTGGAGATGTAGGACAAACCTACAGCGTGACCGTTACAAGTCCTACGGGAAACTCTTGTTGGGGAAATATTTTAGTAGAAGATAAAATCGCTCCGACGATCGTTTGTACTGACTTAGTTTTAAACTGTACTGATCCTTTGCCTACCGAACCTAATTCTGTCTTTGATGCTTGTGATCCCGATGTAGCGGTAACATTTCAAGATAATATTCAGGATAATGGGTGTAGTGGTACTTTTGAAAAAGTCATAACTAGAACTTACACCGCTACCGATGATAGTGGCAACTCTTCTACCTGTGTACAAACTATCTCCATCGAGCGAGCAACACTTGCCGGAGTAGCTTTTCCATCGGATGTGATTATTGATTGTCAAGATAGTTCTAATCCAACCAACGCGGGTGAGCCAACGGGTACAAGTTGTTTTAATTTGGATTTTACCTATGATGATGTCGTTGTTCCGATATGTGAGGGAAGTTTTAAAATACTGAGAACGTGGACGGTACTGGACTGGTGTACTAATCAATCATTAGATCATACCCAAATTGTAAAAGTTTTGGATACCACGGGGCCTACCATACAGCCACTAGCGGATGTTACGATCAGTACCACCTCCAATAGTTGTACTGGAAATGCTCAATTACCAGCCATCGGTCTGACGGACGATTGTTCGGGAGGTGGATTTGATGTTCACATTGAGACACCGCTTGGAATTATTTTCGGAAATGGAGGGATGCTGATTGGGGCACCACTTGGTAATCATACGATCACTTACTTTGCCACGGACGCTTGCGGTAACGAATCATTCTCCTCCCTTACTTTAACTGTGGTTGACTTAGTTGCGCCGATCGCTATTTGTGATGAGTTTACCAAAGTAGGATTAGGTTCTAATGGTAATGCCCTAGTGGAAGCGATTACGTTTGATGATGGTAGTTATGACAATTGCGGAATCGTTGAGTACCAAGCTAGAAGAATGGATAATCCTAATTGCCCGGGAAATGATGCGACTGCGTTTGGTGATTTTGTTCCTTTCTCTTGTTGCGATATTGGGAGTACTGTTATGGTGGAATTTAGAGTAAAGGACGAAGCAGGAAATACCAATTCCTGCATGGTGGAAGTAGAGGTAGAAGATAAGCTCGATCCGATTATCATTTGTCCTGCTAACAAAACAATTTCGTGCGAGGACGATTTCGAAGACTTGGCTTTGACGGGCGAAGCAGTAGCTACTGATAACTGTCCTGATGTGAATATTATGTTCAATGATATTTCGGTAAATATTGGATGTGGAGGCGTAGGAACAGTTACGAGAGTTTGGACAGCTACCGATGCGCAGGGCAATACAACATCCTGCATCCAAATTATTACTCTGGAAAATGACGATCCTTTTTATATCAACCCAAACAACGAACAAGACCCTACGGACGACGTCACTTGGCCTTTGGATTATACTATCAATACTTGTGGTGCAGGACTAGAACCTGACCAATTACCAACACCTTACAATCGTCCAATCATCGAAGAAGATGCCTGTGATTTTATTGCATCCTCTTTTGAAGATACCTACCTCCCCATACAAGAACCTGCGTGTGTCAAGATTTTAAGAAAATGGATTATCATTGATTGGTGTCAGGCTGGTCAAAACGCAAATCCAACTGTACCTGGTCCGGGTGTTTGGCACTACACACAAATCATCAAAGTAGAAAACTCTACGTCCCCAGTTATCGACAATCTGGCTGGACCAGATGTAGTAGAAAATTTTGAAGCGAATTGTGGAAGTACGACGGCTACTTTTGAAGTACATGCTTCGGATGATTGTACGGCTACTGCCGATTTAACTTACAGTTGGGCATTCAGTACTGGACTTTCGGGAACTGGAAAATCTGCTTCGGGTGCCTTCGCTAATGGTTCTTATACATTGACATTCACGGTAGAGGATGGATGTGGCAACACGACTGAGATAGTAAAAGACTTTGTAGTGATGGATAAAAAGAAACCTACGCCAGTATGTATTTTTGGATTAGCTACGGTGATTATGCCTTCTTCGGGAAATGTAATGATTTCGGCTACAGATTTTGAAACGGGAAGTAGCTATGATAATTGTACGCCTTACGAGGATTTGCAATTTTCGTTTTCCTCCGACGTAACGGATATTCAAAAAACGATTTCTTGTACGGATGTAAGCGTGAATGGCTTGTACGAAGTACAGATTTGGGTGACAGATAATGCGGGGAATCAAGATTACTGTACGACGATCATTCAAATTCAAGATCCTAACGGTGCGTGTGGACTCATAGCGGCTACTATTTCAGGAAGTGTTGCTACTGAGTATCAAGATATGGTAGAGGATGTAACTGTTGATTTGAATAATACTACGATGGCACCAGTATTGACTGATGCGAGCGGAGATTTTAACTTCGGTCAGTTGCCTATGGGATTGGACTATACGGTGACACCCGAGAAAAATATGAACTATACCAATGGCGTGACGACTTACGATATTGCTTTGATTGCTCGTCATGCTCTCGGAGTGGAGTTATTGGATTCGCCCTACAAGGTCATTGCTGCTGATGCTAATAATACAGGAATGATTA
>JBCCJE010000613.1:0-4140 GCA_039027925.1 Bacteroidota bacterium | reverse complement strand
CATGAATAATAGCATTTTTAGCTCAATGAGAAATCATTGAACTAGTGTAAGAATTAGATTATAAAATGTCGTTATTCAGGTTGATTTATGATTGTCAAGTCATAGAAATCTTGAATGACGAGTAAATCGGATTATTACGTAATTATCACAAATGGAAGGGGGAGAGTACCTATAGGAAAGATTTTAAAACATTAACTTTTAATCAATAATGATTCCACATTCTTATTGATTATTCAAACCATTTTCAATGGAAAATCTAAAGGAATTAGTCAAACTTGTAAGTAAGCATAAGATTAAGAAAGTAGAGGTAATGGGTAATGCTTCTAATTATAATAGCAAAATGCGTAGTTTATACGACGGAATAATCAGCGGAGAAATGGATACTGATGCAGCAGCAATGAAAATATTATACGATTCAGAGGATAGCTTTGAGTCTTTTAGAAAATTAAAAAATAGGCTTAAAAATAGACTTCTGAACACCATTTTTTTTATTGATGTAGATAAACCTAACTTCAATGATTTTCAAAAAGCATACTACTCGTGTAGGAGACAACTAGCTGCTGTAGATATAATTATGGGAAGGGGGGCAAGGAAGGTAGCTATTGAATTAGCAGAAAAAACTTTAAAGACATCAATTGAGTTCGAATTTACTGATGTTAGCCTTAGCCTTTTAAAAAAGCTAACTAGACACTATGGTTTAATGGAAACCAATAGTAAAAAATTTTTGAGATATTATCAATTAACGGAAGAGCATTTAGAGATTTACAATGCTGAAACCTTAGCTGAACAATTTCATGTAAAATTAAGAGTAGCTAAGCGTAATTTATCTTTTTCTAACATACCAGAGGTAATTGAGGAGGTGAGAAAATGTAATAATAAATTAGAAGAATTTCTCGGTAAGGTTCGATCAAGTAATTTTATCACTTTTGCTTATCACATTATGCTCACCGAGTGTGAATTGAAAAAAGATTACGCAGGTGCTTTAAAAATATGTAATCAAGCTTTAGAAGAGCTTGGCAAAAAGAAATCTAAATATACCTCTGGGACGTTTTCATTTATCTCAAGGAAAGTTGAATGCTTAATAAAACTTCAAAGACAAGTTGATGCCGAAAAAGCCATTTTAAATTCTCTAGAGATTATACCAGAGGGAAAAATTAACTGGTATATTTCATATGAGAAATACATGCGATTACTTTTCCACAAAAAAGAATACCAAAAGGCCTTCGATATTTTTATGAAGGTGAGCAAAGAATACGGCTTTCAGCCCGTTTACAAAAATATTAGGGAACTGTGGAAAATATACGAAGCGTACTATCATTTTTTTATAGCCATTGGTAAAATTGATCCTAGCAAAACCGAGCATCAAACTAAGAAAAAATTCAAGTTGGGTAAATTTCTCAACGAAGTACCCACCTACTCCACGGACCGACGGGGCTACAATATTCCCATCCTAATCATCCAGTTTCTTTTTCTTTTACAACAAAAAAAATACGGGATTGTGATAGACAAAGTAGAAGCGCTGAATGCCTATTGCTATCGCCACCTCAAAAAAGATGATACCTTCAGAAGCAATTGTTTTATAAAAATGTTATTACTTTTGCCCAAGTGTGATTTTCACAAAACTGCGGTGGAACGCAAATCGAAGTTATTGCTGAATAAATTAAAATCAGTCCCCCTAGAGGAGGCTCGTCAGTCGGCAGAAGTAGAGATCGTTCCTTACGAAGATCTTTGGGAAATCGTACTTGACATGTTAGATCATAAATTTCACCGAATCAAAGCTAGGTAAAATTTTATTTCTCGTTTTTTTAGAAATTAAAATTTTATTGATAGTTTTGGGTGTCAAAACAAATTCCTTAATCTTATCTCTTTGATTCAAAGAGGTGCTAAAATCCTTCAAAATGGAAAATAAGAAAAAGGCTTCACTAAAAGATTTTCACAAGAAGTTAAAAATCAAAATGATTAAAAAAGAGAGTAAAATGAAGTTCAACGGAAAATTGAGCATCATGGGACTCCGAGGAGCTTAATAATTTTTCCTTTTGAACGTATCACATAAAAAAGGGTGTAGCAAAATTTAAATCTGCTACACCCTTTTTTTATGGCTAAAAATTTTGTTTTTAATTGACCGTAACCATTAAGCTCATAATCTTAGCGTACAAATCTTGTGGCTTGAACGGCTTGGACATGTAGGCATTGATGCCTACGGCGTAGCACTTATCCGCTTCTTGTTTGGAAGCATTGGCGGTAAGTGCGATGATCGGTACTTCGCTATTTTCTCTGATTCTTTTGGAGGCATCAAGTCCGTTCATCACGGGCATTTGCATGTCCATCAAAATCAAATCGTACCCGTGTTCTCTAAATTTTTCCACCCCAATCAATCCATTTTCGGCGATGTCCACCGTAATTTTATCCGTCCAAGTCGTCAGTACTTTTTTCGTTGCTATTTGGTTCAAGAAGTGATCCTCTACCAATAATATTTTGAGTGGCGTGTCGGGGGCGTCTCCTGGTTCTAGGCTGATCGGCTTAACGATTTTCACCGGCAACTCAATGTTGAATTGCGTCCCCCTACCTTCCCGACTTTCTATCGAGATGTTCCCCTTCATAATCTCGACTAGCTTAGCCACGATGGCCATTCCTAGATCGTCTTTTTTGCCTTCGTCGAGATCATCGGAGTAGTTCTCGATGAGTTGATCGGTTTGCAATAATTCTTTGATGCGTGCACTAGGGATCACTTCCCCGTTGTCAGCTACTTGAATGCAAAGTTGCATGTCGTCTTCCGTCAAATTTTTGGGAAATGCTTGTAGGAAGATTTTCCCATTCGCATTGGATCTATTGCTCGCAAAGTCAACTAGATTGTAGAGCAATTGCGTCAATTTCTTTTGATCGGCAACGATCTTTTCGGGTAGGTTTTCGTCTAAATCAAATTCAATGGTTTGTCCAGTTTTATCGCCTTTAAGATTGACTACCCGTTTGGTGCTGTTTAGAAATTCCACAAACTGTAGTTCTTCTTCTTCCAAAGTGATTTTTTCGGAAACGAGCACAGAAAAATTCAACAGATTATTTACCATTATGGACAAATCATCTACCGAAGTTTTTAATCCTTCGATGTATTCCGATTGGGCATTGGAAGCCCCCGTGTTGTCTAGTAGGAATAAAAGATTGATGATGGAAGAGAGCGGCGTCCTAATGTGAAAACTCAAATCCGCCAACGCCTCGTCTTTGATCTTAGAGACTTTTTGATTGATATTTTTTTCTATAATTAATTGCTCCGAAATCTTGCGCTCCGTAATGTCTTGAATACCCCCTACTAGCCAAAACTTATTGGTCAGTTGATCAAAATTTACCTTAGCTTGGATATTGACGTATTTGATGGTTTTGCCCTCGACTACGATGCGGTGTTCTAGTTTGTGGGTTTGACCGTCCTTAGCTGCTTTGACGAAAAATTCCTCCACCATTTCTTTATCCTCAATGTGCACGTAGGACAAGTAATCCGAAAAAATAGGAGAAATGCTATTGGGCTGAAAATTAAATATCCTAAAAACTTCATCGCTCCACTTCATTTCGTTGGATACGATGTCCATTGTCCAATTACCAAAATTAGCCATACTCTGCGCCTCTAAGTAGCGACTCTCGCTGATGGAAAGTTTTTTTGCAGCGTCCTCTAACTTTTGTTGGGCTTTGAATCTTTGGATGGCGTAGCGAATAGACCGACCTAGTTGTTTGGCATCAAATTGTCCCTTCACCAAATAATCCTGAGCACCCGCTTTGATGGATTGATTGCCAACGATCTCGTTGTTAGTGCCCGTCAAGACGATAACGGGAACTTTGGGTTTTCTACTAAGAAAATTAGAAAGGGTTTTGAATCCAGAAGAGTCGGGTAAAGAAAGATCAAGCAAGACCAGAGAAATGTCGTAATTGTTGAGTGCGTCGGTGCCATCAAAAAAAGTCGGTGCGTGGATGACTTCATCTTTGACGGAGGCTTCCTTGAGGTAGAGTTTTATTAAGTCCACATCGCCGGGATTGTCCTCAATAATCAAAATGTGGGTTTTTGGTACTTTACTCATATTGTTTGTAATACATAGTGGTAATTGGCAATAATGTTCGGTAGTTAAATTACGAAAGATTAAATATATTCATTTCTAT
>JBCCJE010000612.1:0-4141 GCA_039027925.1 Bacteroidota bacterium | reverse complement strand
CAAAAATTACGTTACCGTCATTCGCAGCATTGCCGTCAGCAAAGTACCACTGATTGCCATCACGGAATGCCTTTACAGTATTATCGTCTGGTCCACTAGTATATACCTTGAAATCATCGCCAATGTTGTTGGGACGAATCTGACCTTCATTTTCTGCCTCGGAAAAGAATTGAGCAGCATCTTTAATATCGTACAAAGAAAGCGGATCTCTTAGTACTCTGGTATTGGCATCAAAGCGATCGACCCGTACACCTACTCTAAAAATAATATCTTTGAAAGTAAACTTATCTTGAATAAATGCAGCCGTGTAGTTGGGTCGGAAAGGAGCTACCGGAAAGGCTCGAATTGTATTACCAAAATCAGTTTGGGTGGTTGCCGTAAAGAAATCGTCAAAAGTAACATCTGATCCCACTCTTGCTCCCGTATGATCATACCCATAGAAACTAACCAATCCTTGATCTGTCAACTCAATTGGAGAAAACATATCCATGGAAAGTTGATCAGGAGACAAGCCATCCACATTAACGTACTCATTGAGGGTATTTCCTGTGATCTCTCTAATCGCTCGATAAAAGGTTGATCCCTCCTCATTTTCAATTAACGTAGGATAAATATTAACCATCTGACCATTTACTTCCTGTTGACCAATTGAATCAACACTAGTATCAATACCAATTATATGTCGGTTATCATTAAAGTCTGCCAACTGCCACAATCCACGAGGTGCTACGCTATAGGCCCTTTGCTCTCTTTGCTCATACCACAATCCCACTTGGATAGAATGCCGCCCCTTATCGGTTCCTCCTGGATGAAAGTCAAATGAACTGTTTACATTCGCAGTAATTACCGTTCCTTGGCTTTTCCGATAAGAATTAAATACCGTTCCTACGTTAGTGTGAAAATTGTAAATACTCGTTGTTGATTGAAGTGTCTGTCCGTTTTGAGCAAATAAATCGTCCTCTGTTTGAAAATCAACTACATTATTATTGTAGTTAGCGAGTACAGGGTTTATTTCTGCTCTTTCGTAACCTAGCGTATTTTCACTATATCCAATCTGATTAGCTTCTCCAGTAAAAGGATTGATATCAAAAGTAGGTACGTGTTCTTTATCTACTCTTCCGATATATCCGTAATCGAAGAGCCGATCTTCGTGACGAGAATCCTGTCTTTCAAAATCGTTGTACTCATATCCACCTTGGATAATATATTCAAAGTTGGATACTACTGCATTTTTCGAAGCACCTTCTCCATCTGCTCCATTGTTACCTAATCGATGCCTAAATCTTAAGTTTCCTCTGTATCTATTAAATGTATCAAATGGATTGTTATGGGAATTAAATGTCATCCAATTAGTACCTCTACCTCCGCTTCTAGGTGTGAAATAGTCTTTCCCAGATGCGTATGTACCCGTGAATGTTACATCAATAGCATCACTCAGTCGGGCATCTAATTTTAACGTACCATTAATTCTTCTAAGAGATTCGTTAGGACGCATATCTTGTAGCGTTACATCTTCCGCATCAACAAATTGACCTGCTGGTGTACCAAAAGCATCAACGATGGGATTAGCCTCCAGTTCCGCTAATTTTTCATCGGATACGACGTACACCCCAGTTGCTGCGGGCGAGTTATCTTCATTGTAAGTGTATCTTCCAGAGAACCTAAAACCGATGATTGATCTAGAGGTACCATCTGCATTTTTCTTTTTTAATAAGGGACCACTAAAGTTAGCTCCCACCAAACTCTGCCCGTAAGGATCTAAAAACTTGGAGGTCTCTGCTTCTACTCCTCCCGAAAATTTTGCGGAAGGGCCTTTAGTAGTAATAGAAATAATACCCCCTGTCACATCACCATAGGCAGCACTAATACCCCCCGTGATTACTTGCATCTGCTCAATTTCTGATTCGGGAAGTAAGTTTCCGCTTACTCGAATACCATCAATGTAGTAATCGGTCGCATTGGAGCGAGAACCTTTGATGGTTATGGCATTACCTTCATCCGAGGAAGATGTCCCCGCCGTCGTGGCCGCTAGGGCATTGATATTTCGAGTGGGAAGGTTTCGGATTTGTTCACTCGTTACTGTTCCTCCTGTACTGGTTTCGTCCTGCTTAATTAGTGGAACTTTATACCCAGTCACTACGATTTCATCAATTACAACCCCTGTCCCTGTCTGCATCTGAATATCAACTTTGGTAGCTTGGTCAGCAATAGCTACGACTCCTTCAATTTTTTGAGTAGGATATCCTGTGTAGGAAACCTCTACATCATAATTTCCAGGATCTACCCGGAGGCTGTAATTTCCATCTATATCTGTTGCATCTCCTATCACAAATGCTCCATTTCTGTAAACTTGGACACTAGCACCTATGAGTTCTTCCCCTGAATCTGCATCAGCTACTTTACCCGTCAAAGTAGTTTGAGCAAAAGTTAGGGAAGCTACCAACAGTAAAGAAAATGTAAGTAAAAAATTTCGTACCATAAGTAATTTCTTTTTAAAGTGTTATTGGCGAAAAAATTGGCTTTTGTTGGGTGGCAAAAAAGAATCAAGGCACTCCCAATCAGCCCGCAATGTTAATAATTTACCTCTCA
This sequence comes from Bacteroidota bacterium, assembly GCA_039027925.1. Classification (GTDB taxonomy): domain Bacteria; phylum Bacteroidota; class Bacteroidia; order Chitinophagales; family Saprospiraceae; genus CAJQQY01. The sequence continues at coordinate 1,552 of JBCCJE010000612.1, read as the reverse complement.
TTTCTGAAATAAATAAAAATCTCGTGTCAACGGTCTGACATAAAGATTTGGTCAATAGTCAGCTTTCTGGTGAAAGCCTCTCGGTAGTTTAGGATATATTTTTGGATAAATATATCTTTTCTTTTTATGCTGTTGTAAAATGATATTTCTTGTAGGATATTTGTTTTTTGCTCAAAATCGGAGCAAACGAATTGTTTTTCCGTCCTTTAATCTAATCTATATCCTTTTTACAATGCCACCACACCGCAGATTTTTTAAAGTCAGGTTTCCAGAACAATGATACAATTAAATTATTGAATGAATGAATGCCTGTCCCGAAACCTAGGAGATAGAATACCTATCCCAAAACCTAGGGGATGGAATGAGAGATTATCCACAAACTAAGTTACTCTACCTCCGAGCTTTCGGGATAGACATTCTATACCCGAGGTTTCGGGACAGGCATTCATTAATTCTCTCATTGCCTACATGCCCGCCTTAATTTTTTGGAGCAATACTTCTGCAAGTCTTTTTTTTGATTCTATAGTCCAACCTGCCACGTGGGGTGACAATATCACATTTTGGAAGTCGTACAATTCTGCGTACATTTTATTTTCTTGGTCAGAAAATGTATGTGGTTTCTCATTTTCAAAAACATCTAGACACGCTCCACCAACTCGTTGGGTTTTTAGCGCATCTATCAAATCATCAGTTTTCACCACACTTCCGCGCGAGGTGTTGATGATGATTACCCCTTCTTTACATTTTTTAAGAAAATTTGAATTTACCAAATGATAAGTCTCAGAAGTGTACGGTAGATGCAGACTGATGATGTCTGCTTGGGATTGAATGGTTGTTAAGTTGGTTGCTTGAACCCAAGGAAATTCATTGGCATATTCTTTTTTGTATTTATCGTAGGCTAAAACCTTCATGTCCATGCCGCTCAACTTTTTGGCAAATTGACTGCCCGTATTTCCAAATCCAATCAAGCCTATCGTTTTTCCCATTATTTCAAAGCCACGGTTTTTTTCGCGCTGCCAATTTTTTGCTCGCACCTCACTATCTGCTGTCAAAAAATTATTGGCCAAAGCTAGTAGCATCCCTAGGGCTTGTTCGGCTACTGCGTTGCGATTGCCTTCGGGTGCGCTGTGAATTTTTACACTTTTTTCGGCGGCGTAATCCAAGTCAATGATTTCCAGCCCTGATCCTAGCCTACCCACAAATTGGAGTTTTGGTGCACCGTCCAACATTTTTTTATCTACCAAGATTTTGCTATTGATAATCATCCCGTCGTAATCGGGTATCATTTCTCTGACCTGTGCTAGGCTGATCTTGGGATGATAATCACATTGAAATCCCATGCCCGCTAAGCCTTCCAGCAAAATTGGATGGACACCATCCGTAACTAATACTTTTTTCATGAAGCATTTCGCTTTGCAAAAAAACACCTAAAGGTAGAAAGAACCTTCTTAAATGAAAAAAATTGAAGGTGGGAATTCGATTATTAAAATATTGTGTTGTTATCTTTGATTTTATTTCACTTCGGAAGACTTTTTCAAATTATAATATTTTT
>JBCCJE010000611.1:0-4148 GCA_039027925.1 Bacteroidota bacterium | reverse complement strand
CTAATCGGTCTGAGGGAGCAAATGACCTACTAGGAAAATTTGAAGCAGTCAAGAACTCAATTAACCGAATAAATTGATTTTTTTGATTTTGAATCTCTGCTTTAATTTTTTGATTATCCTTAGGTATCTCAGCAGCCGTTTTAATACACCAACAGCCATTAAACTCTATATCATTAAAGAATAAATGTAAGAACTCAAATAATGCAAGCACCTGTTGCTTACCTCTAGGAGACTTTAGGACGAATGTTTTAATATCCTTCAGAAAGGTTGAATTTCTAAATTTTAAATACGCTACACAAATATCTTCTTTTGACCTAAAATGACTGTAAAGAGTTGCCTTTGCTATCCCTGCCTCTCTGATAATCTCGTTAATGCCTGTGAGATTATATCCCTTTTTATAAAAAAGATGAGAAGCCGTTTCAATAATAGTCAATCTAGTAGGAGAATTTTTCATGCTACAAATATAAATAATTATTCATAAAACAGACAAGTCTGTTCATTTTTTTATTTTCTCTTAGTTATTACTCATCAAATTTTTTTGCAATAAAAACTTAAAACTGTTCCTACTGTTTGAAGTTACAAACCATTAAGATGAAGAATATAAATATTACGCTTGCATTTTTTCTAATTCTCATTTGCCAGCTTTCTGCCTGCACTCAAGAAAAGAAATCAACCATGACTTCCGAACAGATTGTTCAACAGAACCTTGATGCTTACAATAATCGCAATATCGAAACCTTTATGTCTCATTTCTCCGACGATATTCAGCTTTTCGCTTTTGGGAATCCCATACCGACTGCTGATAGCAAAGCAAAAGTCAAAGCGATTTACCAAAATCTATTTGAACAATCTCCGGAACTTTTTTCCAAAATTAAAAAGCGGATTGTATTTAAAAATAAGGTAATTGACCATGAAGTGATTAGCGGAAGAATGGGCAAAAAAGCCCCCGTAGAAATGGTTTTAATTTATGAAGTAGAAGATGGAAAGATCATCAAGATCACAGCGATAAAATAACTTAGGAAAGACTAGTGACAGCATTTATGAGTGCTCACCTTATTCGTAGAATACTTGCCATTATTAGCTTTTTATCTAATTTTGATTTATTCTAAATAAACCGAGCATTCCACCTACTACTGAACATCAGTTGGGAAAATGCCTTTATAATGATAGATTTGTTGTGTTTTCGCATGATTTTAGATTATTTTATTTTACTACGAAAAACAAGAAACTGAAATGTCTTAACAGGCGATAAGGCATTGCAAAAAAATACATTTATGAGTTGGTTAACCAATTTTCTTCTCTCCTCCATCGGGCGAAAAGTGATTATGAGTTTGACAGGTATATTCCTTATTTTGTTTTTAACTGTTCATTTGATCGGTAATTTGCAGTTACTCAAAGGCGACGGAGGAGAGGCATTCAATATTTACGCAGATTTTATGGGGCATAACCCATTGATACAAACCATATCCATAGGTAATTTCTTTTTTATCATTCTTCATGCTATCATGGGGATTTTACTTTGGATAAAAAACAAATCGGCGAGGGGGTCTCGGTACGCAGTTCAGAGTAAAGCTAGTACCACTTATGCTAGTAGAAATATGGCTTGGTTCGGAATTATCATACTTGCCTTTATCATTCTTCACCTTGCTCAATTCTGGTTCAGGATGAAATTTACTGACATACCCGAAATGGCAACTTACGGAGACGTGGAAGTAAAAAATTTATACGATTTAGTAGCAGCTACATTTAGCAGTTTGCCTTTCGTTGTTTTTTATGTGATTACTATGGTTGTGATCGGGTTGCATCTGAATCATGGTTTCCAAAGCGCATTTCAGACGCTTGGCTTGAACCACAAAAAATACACTCCAATTATTAAGGGGTTAGGTGCTGGATATTCTGTAATTGTACCATTAGGATATTCAATCATACCAATCGTCTTTTATTTGACTAAGGCATAAATGCCTTTTGTTGAAAAATTCAGTTAAAATTTTTAGACAAAATTACATTTCAATATGAAACTTAAATCAAATATACCCGAAGGGCCAATAGCAACAAAGTGGGAAAAGTACAGAGGAACAATGAATCTAGTTGCTCCAAATAATAAGCGAAGAATAGAAGTGATTGTAGTAGGCACAGGATTAGCAGGTGCCGCTGCTGCCGCTACAATGGGGGAGTTGGGTTATAATGTAAAGTGTTTTACTTTCCATGACAGTCCAAGACGGGCACACAGTATTGCGGCGCAAGGTGGTATCAATGCCGCTAAAAATTACCAAAACGATGGGGACTCTGTTTATCGATTATTTTATGATACGGTTAAGGGCGGTGACTATCGGAGTCGTGAGGCTAATGTGCATCGCTTGGCCGAGGTCAGTAGAAATATCATTGATCAATGTGTAGCCCAAGGCGTTCCCTTCGCTCGGGAGTACGGTGGTCTTTTGGCTAACCGCTCTTTTGGAGGTGTTCAGGTCTCTAGAACATTTTATGCTAGAGGTCAGACGGGACAGCAATTGTTATTAGGTGCTTATCAGGCTTTGTCCCGACAAATCTCACTAGGAAATGTAGATATGTACAATCGACACGAAATGCTTGATTTAGTGAAGATTGATGGAAAAGCGAGAGGGATTATCGCAAGGAATCTTTTGACTGGAAAGTTGGAACGGTTCGCTGGGCATTGTGTGGTATTGGCAACGGGCGGCTACGGAAATGTGTTTTACCTCTCCACTAATGCGATGGGATCCAACGCAACGGCAGCTTGGCGAGCAGTCAAGAGAGGGGCATTGATGGCAAATCCGTGCTACACACAAATTCACCCCACCTGCATTCCAGTATCGGGAGAGTATCAATCTAAGTTAACGTTGATGTCCGAATCTTTGAGAAATGATGGAAGGGTATGGGTACCCAAAACTGTAGAAGACGCCGAAGCAATCAGAAGAGGAGAAAAGACGGCACTAGACATTGCGGAGGAAGACAGAGATTACTATTTGGAAAGACGTTATCCTGCATTTGGAAACCTAGTTCCTCGGGACGTAGCTTCCCGTGCAGCGAAAGTAGCCTGCGATGAAGGTAAAGGCGTAAGTAAAACGGGGCTGGCTGTTTTCCTTGATTTTGCCTCCGCCATAGAACGCTACGGAAAATCTGCTGCCATCTCAAAAGGAATTCATAATCCATCGAAGGAAAAAATTACGGAACTAGGAGAGGCTGTAGTCAAAGAAAAATACGGTAATCTTTTTCAGATGTACGAAAAAATCACAGCCGATAATCCTTACAAAACACCTATGAGAATTTATCCTGCGGTACACTACACGATGGGAGGTATGTGGGTAGATTATAATTTGGAAACTAATATATCTGGTCTCTTCTCTCTAGGAGAAGCCAATTTCTCCGATCACGGAGCGAATCGCCTGGGGGCTTCTGCCTTGATGCAAGGATTGGCAGATGGGTACTTTGTGATCCCTTACACTATTGGACAATTTTTATCCAAAGAAATTCGAACGCCGAAAATTGATCCGAACGCTCCCGAATTTGCGGAAGCGGAGAAAGCAACACAGGATCGCTTGGAGAGATTGATCAAAATCAATGGAAATCAATCAGTAGAAAGTTTTCACCGAAGACTCGGAAAAATCATGTGGGAATACTGCGGAATGTCTCGTAATGCTGAGGGCTTGAGAAAAGGACGACAGATGATTAGAGACTTACGATCTGAATACTACAACGACGTTTTTGTTCCCGGTAATGTGGATGAATTTAATCCCGAGCTAGAAAAAGCTAGTCGTGTCGCTGATTTCTTAGAATTGGGCGAGCTAATGATGTTGGATGCGCTTAACAGAAACGAAAGTTGTGGAGGACATTTCCGCGAAGAATACGCAACTCCTGAAGGTGAAGCCAAAAGAAATGATGAGGAGTACGCTTACGTAGCTGCTTGGGAGTGGGATGAGAATGATCCTAAACTTTATAAAGAACAATTGGAGTTCAAAGATATTGAGCTAAAAACTCGTTCGTATAAATAGGGAATGGTTCAATAATAAATTTACATTTTCTACTTGTTCTTTTTCCTTTCTGCTGCGTTGAAAAGCCTCGCCGATGCCCTGCATCGCCTACGTTTTTCGCCTTACATAAAGAAAAAATAACTTCGCATAAAATGGTAAATT
>JBCCJE010000610.1:0-4159 GCA_039027925.1 Bacteroidota bacterium | reverse complement strand
GGCATTTTCTAATCACCTTTATTCTACGGCGGCCGCTGGTACTTATTTAAAAATACAAACCATTGGAATTGTTCGGGGGGAAAAAATATTGCCGCTCAATCCAACTCTAAAATTTGCACAAGCTCAAGGGATGCAACTGCACTTTGTGGATAGAACTTCCTATCGGCTCAAAGAAAAATTATTACTTCAGTTGAATCTTCCGTTGGAGGATTGTTATATCCTGCCCGAAGGTGGCACTAATCAGTTGGCGATAAAAGGATGCGCAGAACTTGGTAGCGAAATTTTAGATCAACTGAAGTTTATACCCGATTACGTTGGCGTGAGTTGCGGCACGGGAGGAACGGTGGCGGGACTCATTAGCAGCTTGCCCACTTCTACTCACGTGTTGGGCGTGTCTGCTCTAAAAGGAGATTTCTTACGGTTGGAAGTTCAAAATTTATTAAGGCAATTTTCCCCAAAAACAAATCACACTAATTTTTCCATCCAAACGGATTACCATTTTGGGGGCTACGCAAAATACCAACCTGCGCTCCTTGATTTTATCCATCAGTTCAAAAAAGATTTTCGTATCCAATTGGATCCGATTTATACCAGCAAAATGTTCTACGGTATTTTTGATCTAATCAAAAAAGGATTTTTCCCCAATCAAAGCAAGATTGTAGCTATTCATACTGGAGGGCTGCAGGGCATAGCGGGATTTCGTCAAAGATTCGGAAATATCATTTGACCATTGCGTTACTTTTCTTCATTCTAGCGTCCTTTGTACAAAACATTTTGCGCATACCGCCCGTAAAAAAAACGAAACAAAAATTGGTTGATATGAACAATGTACTTACTTTTGTGCACACTATGTAGAAATGGTAAGGTAGCTCGTGTAGCTATCATATCATTTTTTTTTTGTATCAACTTATTATTCGAATCACTTTTAAAATTTTAAAAAAACCATGAGTCTAGTAAAAAAGTATTCAAAAGACAAGAAGAAGTGTAACGTAACCTTCACATTACCACAAGAAGCCTTACAAGGTGGCAATCAAGTAGTCCTCGTAGGGGAGTTCAACGATTGGAATCCCGCCGAAGGCGTAGCCATGATTGCAAAAAAAGGCGCCTACCAAACTGTCCTAAAATTAGAAACTGGTAAAAAGTACGAGTACCGCTACTTAGTAGATGGTCACTTGTGGACCAACGATGCTACCCCCGATGCTTTCGTTTCGAATCCTTTCGGAACTGTCAACTCCGTGGTCACGCTTGATGCCCCTGCTACCAAAGTGACTAAAGTAGGCACGAAAACCGTAGCTAAAAAAACGACGAAAAAAGCAACTACTAAGGCGATATCTACCAAAGATAACCTAAAGAAGATCGAAGGCGTAGGCCCAAAGATTGAAAAATTACTGAACGCTGACGGTATCAATACTTTTGCAGAATTAGGAAAAACCAAAATTGCAGTACTCAGAAATATCCTAGCGGAAGCTGGTCCACGATACAAAATGCACAACCCTTCTACTTGGGCAAAACAAGCTCGCTTGGCAGCCAAAGGAGATTGGGAAAAATTACAAATACTACAAGATGAATTGAATGGAGGTGTCTAAGGCTTTAGACATTTTCTTAGACTGTAGATAAAAAAATAACCCGTCTGATGCCCTTCAGACGGGTTATTTTTTTTGGGAAAAACTTGTCTGACTTACCGTTGCCACGGATCTATGCGAACGCCATTTTCGTAGCGAACCACTACGGAAGTTTTGAATGTTCTGCTATCGCTCGCCTTCAGAGTAGCTAGTACTTGCTCGGCTTCGTCCTCAGAATCAAAGGTAGCGAGCAGCACTCTCGTTAATTTTCTTTTGGGCAAATACTCTGTTTGTAACTCTCCGTAGTTGCTAGGCATATCGAACCGAGCATCCGAGGAATCAAACTGACGCACCGCAACTAACTGTATTTTGTAAACTACCGCTGCCGTTGCTTCGTTGACATTTTCATTTTCATTCATCGCCGTCATGGCTTCGGTGTTGTTTGGGTATTCGGTATTGGTAGTCGAGGGGAGTTCAGAGGTTGATCCGTTCGTAGCGTAACTTTCGTTATTATCCATTTCAGCGTTGGGCTGGGGATTGCTGAAAGTACCGTCGGCCGTTCCGAGATTTTCCGTTTCCATTTCTGCTTCAACAAAGCTTTCGTCGGCATCCGATTCAATTGTCACTTCCTCTTGAGCGGCTTCACTTATCGTGGTGTTATTGGTCAACGAGGTAAGTTCGAAGTCAACTGCAAATTGTTTTTGCGTATTGTCAATTGTACTCAGCGTCGTCCCTATTTTTTGGAAGCCCGGCTTACTAGCTTCTACTCGGTAATTTTTTCCCGCCAACAATCCAAACTCGTACTGGGCGTCAGCTACATTTTTACTTTCCAACAGTCGGGAATCTCCCGATGCTTTCACTTCGTAAATAGCTACCTCTGCGTCCATTAATGGTTCGTTGGTCGCCTTATCTTTGATTTGTCCACTGACCATCATTTTTTCTATCGGAATAGAAAAAGCAAAAATATCATCATCTCCGTAGCGGGTTTTGTTCAATCCGAACTTACGATTGGAAACCACGTAACCGCCGTTCATCGAATATTTTCTAAAATAATAATCATCGGCACTAGAATTAAATGGTAATCCTAAATGCGTAGGCGCCGCCCATTGATTATCTCCTTCTTTTTTTGATTGGAAAATATCGTAGCCACCGATGTTGATACCTCCGTTGCTGCTGAAATAAAAAGTTTGTTCCTCTACGTCAAAGTACGGAGAGATTTCATCCGCTGCGGTATTGATGGGCGTACCCAAATTTTTGGCTGTCCCAAATTTTATTTTTTCATCTGCCAGTTGTCGAGTGGCATACCACACATCGAGTCCGCCTGCTCCTCCTTTTCTATCGGATACGAAGTACAGGATTTCTTCATCAGCTCGGTGTACCACAAATGGGTGGGTGGAGGTACCTTCCGTTCGGTTGATCGTGCTGCCCAGTTTTTGGGGTACAGACCATCCTGCGTCGCTGCGTTCTGTGTAGTAGATCATACATTTGTCTAGCATCCTTCCCGTGGCATCTACCGTTTCGCATTGTGTATAAAAAAATCTTTTGTTATCGGGCGAAAAGGCACCATTGCCGAAATGAGGCGCCGCTATTTTCGGAAAATTTTTGGGCACTTTTGATCTTCCCCAGATACCTTCGTTGGCGCGAGTGATATACATTTTGCTTTCGCCCACCATGTTGGAAGTATAGTATAACACATCATCTCCAAATGGGATCGGCGCAAAATCAGAACCCTTGGAGTTAACGTTTTCGCTGAGATGTTCTATCGTAATATTTTTTTCGTCCGTATTTTCTAGTAGCGCCATTCCTAGTTCGCATCCGAGTATTTCGTCTTGAACGATAGCAGCTAGGAACGATTTGTCCTTGCCATTGTATCCATTGATAAAATAAACAAAGGCGCGGCTCGCTTCGTCGTACTGACCGTCCATTTTTAGGGACCGACAATATTTAAGCCCCGGCAATTCGAAATCCTCGTTATCTTCTTTGACGTGATTGTAACACTCGGCTGCCTTGCGGTAGGATTTTAATTGGTAATAGCATTCGGCAGCCCGATAGATGTATTTCTTTTTTTTAGTTTTCTTTTTCCAAGCAGCCTCAAAATTGACAGCCGCCTCTGCGTAGTTTCCTGCTTCGTATTGCTTTTCAGCAAGTTTGGCGTGCTTTCGCCAACTCATATTTTGGGCGTAGGTATGGGTAAACAAAACACAAAAGATAAGCATAAGTAAGCTTCTCATAAACCAGTATTTAATTGATTGAAAAAAACAAACGCAGGACGGCGTGTGAGTAGTTAGCAAGTTATAAAGGAACTTCCGTCTAACGTTTTTTGCGAATGGCATCAACTACCTCTTCGATAATCATGGGATAGTAACGATGCTCTAATTGCAATACTTTTTTTGCAATTTTTTCTGGCGGGTCAGTAGGTTGAATGGGGCATTTGGCTCGAAAGATCGTAGCCCCCTCGTCGTAGTGTTCATTCACAAAATGAATAGTCATCCCACTTTCTTTTTCTTGGGCTGCGTGGACTGCTTTGTGCACATTCATTCCGTACATTCCTTTGCCACCGTATTTGGGTAAAAGCGCAGGGTGAATATTAATAATTC
>JBCCJE010000609.1:0-4161 GCA_039027925.1 Bacteroidota bacterium | reverse complement strand
TAAGGTTTTAAAGTACCTTCAAAGAAATAGAAGCGAAGTCTCGCTTCGAAGTATAATTATAGAGAGAGCGTTTATTGTACTTACCCGTTTTAGGAGCCCTCCTAGAACGGGTGTTTTTTTGCCCTATACATAAATTTGACGCTATTTTTATACGAAAATAATTAAACAAATAATTAGGGAAAAGCATTAATTTCGCCTTCAAAAATAAAATGCGATATTTTGCTGAACTAGCCTACAAAGGAACTAACTTTCACGGGTGGCAAAGACAACCCAATGCGCCTTCGGTACAGGCAACGCTCGAAGAGGCATTATCTACTATCCTCAGAACTTCAATAACGATTACGGGATGCGGCAGAACAGATACTGGCGTACACGCTAGCCAATATTATATTCACTTCGATACAGAAGTACTTTTCCCAAAGGCATTCGAGAAAAGAATCAATAAATACCTACCTGATGATATTGCTGTTTATAAAATATTTGGGGTGGACGATAAGGCACACGCTCGTTTTGATGCTACTTACCGAGCGTATGAATATCACGTAATTTTTGGGAAAAATCCTTTTTTAGCGGAAAGTGCCTACCGATTTCCTTTTGGGGAAAAATTGGATTTCGAAAAAATGCAGGATGCCGCCAAACTTCTACTGAATTACGATGCTTTTTTTCCTTTTTGTAAAACTAAATCTGACGCAAAGACTATGTTGTGTAATCTGCACCGAGCGGAATGGATTTGGAAGATAGAGGGGAAACATTTGGTTTTTCGCATTGCGGCGAATCGCTTTCTCCGAGGTATGGTTCGACTGATCGTAGGTATGTGCCTCAACGTCGGAATAGGAAAATTATCTATTGATGAAGTCGAAGCGGCAATGCACCACCAAACTCGCTTACGGAAGAGCTACAGTGTACCTCCTCAAGGGTTATTTTTGAGTGAGGTGCGGTATTCCTATCCCCGTGTTGAGTCTGATTAAATCGTAAATTATTTGCAAAGATTTTTGACAATAGAATCTTTTCATGGTTAGAACCAATCAATTCCTAATCACTCTGCTATTATTAATTTCTAATTTATGGGACTACCTTAGTCCTTAAGGAATGGTTCAATAATAACTTTACATTTTCTACTTGTTCTTTTTCCTTTCTGCTGCGTTAAAAAGCCTCACCGATGCCCCGCATCGCCTACGTTTTTCGCCTTGCATAAAGAAAAAATAACTGCGCATAAAATGTAAATTTATTAATGCACCATTCCTAAAAAACCCTCACTTGCCCATTATTCACCACACCTAACACTTTTCCTCTAAGCTGCATCCCCACCATTGGTGAGTTTTTGGATTTGGATAAAATGTCTTTTTCCGAAAATGTCCATTCCTCGTTCGGATCAAAAATCGTCAAGTTGGCAGGGGCGTTTTGTGCTATTTCGGGCAATTCAATATGCAACAGTTGGCGTGGATGAATCGCTACTTTTTCTACGAAATTTTCCACCGAAATAACATTTGTAAGATGTGTGTTATACAACGCGTAAGTCGTCTGCAAACCGAGTGCCCCAAAGTACGCATTCAAAAATTCCAGATTCTTACCTTCCGCTTCGACGGGCACGTGATTGGAAGTGATGATGTCAATAGTTCCATTTTGTAGTCCTGCCCGAAGCGCTTCGATGTCTTTCTTTTCCCGGAGGGGCGGCATTATTTTAAAATTGGTATTAAAATCAGCTAGCTCCTCATCCGAAAAAATCAAGTTTAAAATTGCCACGGAAGCCGTCACTTTCAATCCTTTTTGCTTGGCCGACCGAACCAACGCTTCCGAGGTGACGCTAGAAATATTATTGACGTGCAACTTCGAATCAGTATATTCTGCCAGGTAAATATCTCGCTGTACCATGAGTTCTTCCGCAATGCTCGCAATGCCTTTCATACCCAACGAAGTACTGATCTTGCCTTCGTGCATTTGACCACTCCCCGCCACATTTTTGTTATGAGGATGATTGAGGATCGTGCCGTCGAATGCTTTTACGTACTGTAAGGCGCGCATCATCAGCCCACTATTTTGAATGGGTTTTTGCCCATCGGAAAAGGCTACTGCGCCAGCGTGGTGCATATCGTACATCTCGGTGATGTCCACTCCTTCGCAATTGTGAGAAACGGCGCCGATAGGATAAAAATCCACTAAATTTTCCTTTGCGTTGTTTTTAAGGTACAGCACTTCCGACTTCGAATGCACAGGAGGATGAGTATTCGGAAAAGTCGCAAGTCCCGTATATCCACCGGCGGCGGCAGCGGCGGATACAGTTTGTAAGTCTTCTCGGTGTTCGTAGCCGGGATCGTTGGTTTGCACGCCGACATCTAGCCAGCCGATAGAAACGAATGCGCCCGCAGCGTTCATTACCTTGGCTTTTGGAGCATTGATTTTGACTCGGATTTGCTCAATTTTTCCATCTTTGATGAGCAGGTCTCGCTGCTTCCGATGGTGTTTGGAGCGAGTATCCAAGATGGTAGCACTTTTGATTAGTAGCATTTCTAGCATTGCTTGGTAAATAAATCGGGCAAAAATACCATCTGGGATTTATATTTTTGGAAATAACTTTATTTTTTTTGGGAAAAACTATCCTAGGAATGGTGCATTAATAAATTTACAATTTATGCGCAGTTATTTTTTCTTTATGCAAGGCAAAAAACATAGGCGATGCAGCGCATCGGCGAGGCTTTTTAACGCAGCAGAAAGGAAAAAGAACAAGTAGAAAATGTAAAGTTATTATTGAACCATTCCTTACCGTAAGTCATCCAATTTATAAATTACATAATCATCATTCTGCCCTACTCGCTCTAGGGGCAAGTCAATTTCACGGTAAGTCAAAAAATATTGAATCCCCCGTTGGTGAAACCGTCGTAGATCTTCGATGGTGATTGCCCGGTAGTTTTTATCGGCTTCGGCTTGGATGTCTTTTCCTGATCGTTTTGTTGCTACGTTGATGCCGTAAATTTCTTGGATACGCTGATACCAAATGGGGATGATTGCCTTCCGATGAATCACCGCCTTGAAGTCAATGTAGGTACTACGCTCGCTGTAATTTTTAAATCGAGTATTCCAAATGGGGATGATGAATTGCGCATCTTTGGGTGTTTTGGCTTTAGCGATTTGCGCAATTTCAATGATTGAATTGACGCGATTTTTATTTAGAAAAAAGAAATCGTAAGGGCGTTGTTTAAAAATTCCTACGGGATTTAGGATCAGCAAGATGGTTAGAATACCACAAAGACGAATGCCCCACGTCATCATTTTGGACACTATATTTTTTTGGAAAAAAGGTATCCAACTTTCTACGGTAGCCATCAGCGCAATAAACGAGAATGACTTTAACCAAATCGTAGCCTTAAAAAACTGGGAAGAAACGATGGTGGCATTTTTGACAATTTCTACTCCAACGGTGTAAATCAAAATTCCTAACAACGTAATTACAAAGTAGAAAAAAACGGCTTTGCTTTTTTTAAAATAATAAAAAAGACTCCACGCAAAAAGTGGTAACAATACGATTGCAGCTTTTTTGGAAAAATAAGATGGAATAAAATGATGGGATAATCGGAACTCTAAAAAATCAAAAAGCAGCCAATTGTCTATCGTCCCCGAAGCAAAATGACTTTGTAAAAAATACACCCAAACGCCCGCAGTAGCTAGGTAAAACAAAAGGGGATGAAAAATTCGCCAATTTGTTTTATCTATTTTCTTAAATCCGTTATGTTTTTTTTCCCATAAAAAATTAATCACCTGTACGCCCGATAAAATCAAAAATAATTGTAATCCAACTAGCGGTTGGATAAAAGTAGCCATCCCTAACAATACAAATGCAAACCAAAAATATTGGTAGTCTTCGAATAGCTTATGGCCTTTCAAAGCATTTCGCCCTTCGCTTTTTTCTTTTGATGGGTTCCTTAATTTATCACTTAGCGGAGAGGCTGACGATAAAAACCAATACGGAAAAAAGAAAAAATAAACGCCCCAAATACCAATGGCTTTGGCCACCGTACTCGAAGTGACTAGGGGAATGTACATTTCGTTGCCGCCCAAATTCCAACTGAAAAATAAACTAAACGGCAACAGAATCGCTACCCAAATCAATCCTTCCGAGCGAATAAATACCTTACCTATTCGAAAAAGTCCTGCCAGCAAGAACAG
>JBCCJE010000608.1:0-4164 GCA_039027925.1 Bacteroidota bacterium | reverse complement strand
GACTTACATTATACATCAAACGATAAGATACAAGCCCAGTAAAAGAGCGTGAATAAAATGATGTGTTGCGTCAATCTATCTCGGAGTGGCTGAGTTTTCAATTATTCTAAAAACGTGGGATTATTACTTTTCGAAATTTTTCCCGACAAAAAATAAATGTAAATGAACTGTTATGAAACGAACTAACGAGTAGCCATTGAATGGTTGAGTCCGCCATTTAAAAAAAATACGAATCAAGTTGTTTTTTCTATCTTTGCTTTTTTTGAGAAAGACACGAAGTTTTTTTTTTGCTACAAAGTCACAGAGCCACAACGTCACAAAGCCACAAAGAATTTTTTCGTAAAAAAAACCTAGCATCTTCGTGACCTAGTGGCAAAAAAAAAATCCATTTGATAAACCATGAAGTCACAAAGCCAAAAAGAATTTTTTCCGTAAAAAAAACCTAACGTCTTCGTAACCTAGTGGCAAAAAAAAATCCATTTGATAAACCATGAAGTCACAAAGCCAAAAAGAATTTTTTCGCAAGAAAAAACCTAGCGTCTTCGTGCCTTTGTAGCAAAAAAGCAATCAAAATGAAAAAAGACCAAGCAGAACCACCACCCCCCATTTTCAAAACGTGGAATCAAATGTACGCCTTTGTGCTCATCCTTCATTTTGTGCTCATCACAGTTTTTTACATCCTAACCGAAACGTATTCCTAACCTTTTAATTGATTGGTATGCACACTGTTGACTGGATAGTTTTAGTCGCTACCCTAGCGTTCATTGTCTTATACGGTATCTGGAAAACCCGAAAAGTAAATAGCACGGAAAGCTACCTCCTAGGAGATCGGGAACTCAAATGGTGGACGATTGGTCTTTCTATCATGGCAACCCAAGCGAGTGCCATCACTTTCCTTTCTACCCCCGGGCAAGCCTTCGACGACGGGATGCGTTTTGCGCAGTTTTACTTTGGGCTACCCATTGCGATGGTGATTTTATCGGTATTCGTGCTGCCTATTTTTTATCGCCTAAAAGTTTATACCGCCTACGAATATTTGGAGCAGCGGTTTGATCTACGAATGCGGCAATTTACGGGATTTCTGTTTTTACTAGGTAGAGGATTGGCAGCGGGGATTACCATTTATGCGCCCGCTATTATTTTGTCTTTAGTACTAGGTTGGAATCTAAACGTAACCATCGGTCTGATGGGAGTCATTGTGATTTTCTACACTATGTCGGGAGGTACCACGGCGGTAAGTCAAACCCAAAAACAACAGATGATTATCATCATGGGGGGATTGATTGCTGCATTTTTTATCTTGATTGGCCAACTTCCCGAAAGTATGTCTTTTGGTAACGCAATGGGTGTGGCGGGTAAAATGGGCAAACTCAATATCGTAGATTTTGAGTTTGATCTTTCGAACAAATACAATATGTGGTCGGCACTTTTCGGAGGCACTTTTTTATTTCTTTCCTATTTCGGTACTGACCAATCGCAAGTGGCCCGTTATCTTTCGGGAAAAACGTTGACGGAGAGTAGATTGGGATTACTGTTCAATGGGATTTTTAAAGTGCCGATGCAATTCTTCGTGTTGTTAGTGGGGATCATGGTTTTTATGTTTTACCAATTTACCAAACCACCTATCCATTTTAATCCTTCCAACTTGGCAAAAATTGAAGCAGATGCCGCCTCTCAATCTAAACTGCAAGCGTTACAAATCCAATTCGATGATGTTTTTGAAAAAAAACAAACCGCCATTCAAAACATGGTCACCAGCCTAGAGGCGGGAGATGAAGCGGCGATCACCCAATCTCAAACTACACTCAAAACTTTCAACGATCAGGATGCTCAAATTCGTAAACAGGTTGATGACCTACTTTCGGAGTATTCCGAGCGGACTGGCGAAAAAATAGATACGGAAGATAATGATTACGTCTTTATGTCTTTTATCACGCAGCATCTGCCGAGAGGCCTAGTGGGGCTTTTGCTGGCAGTCATTTTTTCGGCTGCCATGTCGTCTATTGCCTCGGAGTTAAATGCTTTGGCGAGTTGTACGACCGTTGATTTTTACAAAAGGTCTTGGAATAAAAATCAGTCCGATCAACATTATCTAACATCGGCAAAAGTCTTCACTTTGGTTTGGGGAGGCATTGCCTTATGCTTTGCTGCCTTTGCTTCACTTTTCGAAAACCTCATTGAGTTTGTCAACATCATCGGTTCGCTGTTCTACGGGACAATTCTGGGAATTTTTGTCGTCGCCTTTTTCTTTAAAAAAGTACAATCAAGGGCGGTCTTCGTAGGAGCACTCATCGGCGAAATTGTGGTATTGACCACTTTTGCGTTGGATCACTACAAAGTAATTGAACTTGCTTATTTGTGGCTAAATATGATCGGCTGCGTAGTGGTGATTTTAGTGAGCGTTTTTTTACAGCCATTATTTGGAGACGATCCCAACGCTGAAGAAGATCCTAATGATCCGATAAATTTAGGAGATGACATTTTAGATGATGTTGCGATTAGTTAAATTTCTTAAAATCTAATAGCTATAAATTAAAAATGAATAATTGCGTACTCCCAATTATTCATTTTTAATTATTCATTATTCATTAAAAACCTACATCCACCCCTTCAACATTTTTTCATTGGCTTTAGCGTAGTCCATATTTCCAGCGGATTTAGCGGCAGCAATAGAACGTTGCATGGTTGCCTTTGCTTCTGATTTCATACCGAGTTTTTGTTCGATTTGAGCTTGTAATCTTAGTTGCCAGTACCTCTCGGCTTTTTCGTTGGCTTTTTTGACCCACTCGTGCGCTTGCGTCATATCCTTACCGTTATCGTAGTAAAATTTTGCAGCCGTATAAAATTCTCCCCGCGAAGGACCAGACATGGCCGCGTCAATTTGTTGGAGTACTTCATCCTCAAAAGTTACGTTCAGTTTGAAGGGTACGTACCAGTTGCCCCACTTGATAGCGATAGTAGCTCCATCATCTTTTACATCCCCCACGTCAATGGTGAAGGTCTCCACAAAACTTGATCTCTTGTATCCTTTTACTTTGAATCGGGCTTGCTCTTTGGATCTATCGTACTTGCCTGTATTTCCACCCAAGGTAACATCCTTGTACAACATGATTGTCCAATCAATCGGATCAGGAATAGAATAGAGCGCGTACTTACCAGCAGGAATGATATTACCTTCAATTTTTACATCATTACTAAATGCAATAGTCGTGGCTCGATTGGCCCCGGTTCGCCATATTTTCCCAAATTCCTCCACATCCACGAATAGCGTTCTACCCTTTACACCAGGTCGGCTATACTCCAAGGCAATATCTGTAAGTCCAACTCTAGTTTCCATTTTACAATAAGGGCTAGGGGCAGGGGTATCAATTTGTGCTATGGCGCTGTTGGTGACCATCAAAACAGCAAAAGTCAATAATACGGTCAATAATTTTTTCATCTTAAAATTTTATTTTTTTAAACAATACAATAAAGTCAATTGAATAAATTGAGTGCGTAAAATTAATATTTCTTTAGCACAAACCTAAAACCTGAAAGTGAGTTCTCCGTGGGGCAGATGACGTTTTAACTTTTTTCATATAATAAAAAAATTACTTTCAAAATGGTCATATTATGAAAAATACCCTAAAAAGGGTATTTTTTAAATTTGATAACAAAACATATACTTCTTCTTTAAATTTTATTTTATTTTTGTTTTATCCAAAGAACAAATAGCTATAACCTCCAATTACACGAAATGCTACTTGACCCCAAATATTTAAACCTTACATAAAAGTAGCCATGTGTTCACAATATTTAGAAGACGTTAAATAAGATAAAATTCTAAGAGCTAATTATTATTGCATCTTATGATGTTTACCATTTTTTATGTGGAAAATGAATATGGTTTAAAGTTCTTATAATAATCGGTTTTTGGAATAGGGGCTGTCTCATAAAAGTATGGGCAGCCTTTTTTTATTTTTGGGAGGAGTAACGGGTGACGACTAACCTCGAAACCTCGGAGGGGAATGAGTGTAAAAAGAGATGCTAACGATCGGCTCGTTAGCATCTCTTTTCTTTTGTAAAGGGGTGTGATAATACTACCAAAATGTAAAATATTTAACTTTTGCAATAAAAAACAAGAAATTTTACCCGCCTATCTTTCTCCGTAGGGATCATCAAAAG
>JBCCJE010000607.1:0-4170 GCA_039027925.1 Bacteroidota bacterium | reverse complement strand
TTGGTGTTCAACTTTATCTTTAGGAATTGCGATTTGAATTTTTCCGATTTCCCCGAAGTCCTGCTCTACGATTTCTAGTTCCAACCTTTTGATCGTATTCATCACTTGACTCATCAAGGCATAATTGAAAGTAATTTGAAAAATTTCGTCTAAAGACTTTTCGATTACTTCGGCATTTTTCAAGGCAACCTGTGCGCTGGTTCTGTAAGCATTAATCAATCCCGATGTCCCCAACTTTGTACCGCCAAAATATCGAACTACCACTACGAAAACGTTAGTCAATCCAAAGCTATCAATTTGTCCAAGGATAGGTCTTCCCGCTGTTCCCGAAGGTTCTCCGTCATCATTGGCTCGGAAGTTATTGCTATCCATCCCTAGTCGGAAAGCATAACAATGGTGTCGCGCCTTGAGATGCTCTTTTTTTACCTCCTCCAAATGACCTTGCCATGCCTCCTCGCTGTGAGCCGGAAAAGCGTAGGCAACGAATTTGCTGCCTCTGTCCTTAAATTCCCCAACGCTCCGGTCAGCAATAGTTTTATAAATCATAATCAAAGTTCAGTTGCAATGTCAATATTCAATACCAGTACTCAATGTAAATTGTAAAATCAATACCAGTATTTTTTATGGTTATCGGACATTGTCATTGTCATTGTCATTGTCATTGCGATTGTTCACTGTCAAAATAATTTACTGCCTTTAGCTGCCCACCACGGTTGTATTTCTATGACTATCCTGCCTGCCTTTACGGCGGGGTCTTGCGCAGCGAGTTTTTCCGCTTCTTCTTTATCAGGAACACTAAATATCACAATACCTTGAATATCCGAATCTGCCTCTTGACCAAAGGGACCGATCATGCAAGCTCTTTTTTCGTTCGCTAATTTGCCCAGATGAGCCAGATGAGCCGATTGAATTTTTGCTGCTTCTTCTTTGGACTGATTTCTATTGGGCCCAGTTTTCAAAAAAGCAATAAAGTACTTTTTCATAATGTAGGTGACTTCGCCTTCCGTCATCTCAAAAGTTTCAAATAAAGAATCTGGATAGGGAAGCAAAACACGGGTAGGGACATTGAATTGTTCTCCTTTCTCTGCCGCTGCGTTGATGGGTTTAACTTCGGGTTCTTGACAAGCTGCAATCAAAGCTATTAGAAAGAATAGTATTTGGTATTTCATATTTTGGAAATTAATATTTTTAATTTTTGTTCTAATTTAATCAATCGGAAGTAGTTTGTATTTTCATACCTTGCGGCTTCCCGTACACCTTCACAATATCAATAAATCGAGATCTGGACATGCTTCCTGGATTAAGTCCCGGTTGACCTTCTGGTATTGCCACGCCTAAGTCTTCGAAGTATTTTTTCCAAATCGGAAAGGTCTCGTTCGTATCTGGATCTTTGTAAGTCATTTTTTGCAAATCAAAAATAGGTTGGTCTCCATTGGCGTGACTGAATGCCTCGTACAACAATTCTGAACAGTAATACTTGTCATTGAGTACGTTGAAGACTTCATCGTAGGGTTTCCCTAGCTTAGTTTTGGCGTAAGCTACTGCCAATGGAATTAAATTTCTGTACTCAGGTTTTAATCTTCCGACGACCACCTTACTATTTCCGTAATCATCGAATGATCTGTTGAAAAAAGTATCCAAGTGGGTTATCACCACCCCTGCGGAGATAGCTTCGATGATGGCGAGTTGCTGGTCTTTACCAGTAGCTACCAAACCAACGTGAGAAAATTTTGCACCGTCCACACCGAAGGTAACTTTTTCGATAGCCTCACAAAAAGGGCCGCAGTCGCTATCCTGAAAAAGAATATCGCCCACCTCAAGTGCGAACGCAGAATAATCAAATGTTTTCTTTACAGGATTGTTTTTTGCTTGTTTTTGAGGTTGATCCTGAGAGCAGGAAGCAAAAATGACGTTGATCAGAAGGCAAAATACAATGAGCCGTAGCATGGGCATTTTTGTTTTTTTAATGATGACTGCGTATGAAATCCATTTTCAAAACATAAAAAAAGTATTCCCTATGTTTAAAAATCCTTTGATTGTTATATTTCAAATCAACAAAAACATTTTATTGGATGTTTTCCTAGCATGAAAGTTTATACTAAAAAATGGACGCAATTTGTGCCGCGTCCGATGGATGAAGTTTGGGCATTTTTTTCAAGACCAGAAAACTTGAATGAGGTGACACCTCAGGAAATGAATTTTGAAATTCTTTCTGACATTGCTGGTAAACCCATGTACGAAGGTATGATTATTAATTATAAAGTATCTCCTGTTTTTGGTATCCGTATGAGATGGACTACCGAGATTCAGGTCATCAAAGAGCAGGAATATTTTGTGGATGAGCAGCGATTTGGTCCCTATGCGATGTGGCACCACGAGCATCATTTCCGAGAGGCAGATGGAGGGGTTTATATGACAGACCTTTTGAACTATGCTATTCCCTTTGGTCCAATTGGTTGGCTCGCAAATGCTTTGTTTGTGGATGCAAAAATCGAAGAAATCTTTAGGTTTAGAGTGCAGGCGGTGGAGCGACTTTTCGGAAAGCCCAAAAGGCAAATGGTCTAGCTCAATAGGTCAGACACGCATTTTTTAAAATAGCCAAGATTGTTCAAAGGGAAAAGGGCGACTATCCTTCGAAGTGAAGCGAAACGGTAAACGTTCTCGAAATGATTTTCTCAATCACATTGGATTGTCCCAAATCTTCATTGAAAATTAAGACATTTCCTAACCCTTGTGACACTTTAAATTCAGGACTGAAAATAAAGAACGGGAAAAAGAACTGTACCCCAGCACCTACCTCAAACGAAAAATCGGTAGGTGAAATTCTGACGAGTTCATTAGCTTGCCTTGTCCTAGAATCACTCGCTACGTCGAAGGAATACTTCACTCCCGTAACAACAAACACACGTTTGTCTTTGAATGGAGCAGATTTGTATCTTACGTGGAATGGTAACTCCACGAATACTGACTCTACTTTTCTAGTGTAGGGTCTGCGGGTTTCGTTAGTAGCGGAGTATCGAATATTTCTTTCGGCAAACGACAGCGTAGGTAAAAATCTAAAATCAAAATATTGCCCCACTTTCAGATTACTCACAATGCCAAGGTTAAATCCTGGTCCAGTTACTGCCTGCGCCGTAGCAATACTATCATTTAAAACAAAATCATTGGAATGAAAAATTCTAAATCGGGAAGTGTTAGAAGCTAGCGTGATACCGAAGTAGTAGGGCTTTTGCTGGAAATCCAAAAAATTATAATTTCCTCTAGCTCCTTTTTGGGCTTCGGCATTTGGCGTAGCAATGAAAAAAAGCAAGGCTACAAAAATTATTTGATACCCGTATATATGGAGCAGATTCCTAAACTTAAACGTTTGCATGTATTTGATTTAAAACCGGTTTTTTCCAAAACCTTAATAAAATTATCTCCTTCGGGAAAAGCCTGAACAGATTCGTAGAGGTAGCTGTAGGCTCTTTTATCGTTGGATGTGAATCTTCCGATCAGGGGGAGAATGTACTTAAAATAGAAATTGAACAATTGCTTGAACGGAAAAACGGTAGGCTTAGAAAATTCTAGTACAATCAACTTGCCATCTTTTTTTAAAACTCGATTTATTTCCGAAATTCCTTTCTCCAAATTTTCAAAATTACGTACTCCAAATGCAACGGTGATTGCATCAAACGTATTGTTTTCAAATCTCAAATTCTCTGAATCCCCAACCTCCATTTGAATAATATCAGACATTTCTTTTTTGGCTATCTTCTTCTTACCGATCTCCAGCATTTCTTTTGAAATATCCAAGCCAATAATTTTTTCGGGTTGCAGCCGCTTCGCAATTTCGATGGCTACATCGCCCGTACCTGTGGCCACATCCAATACGTGTTGAGGTTTTACGGAGACTAGCTCATTGATGGCTTTCTTTCTCCAGATAGTATCAATACCCAGCGAGAGAAATCTATTTAAGAAATCATAATAAGGTGCAATATTGTCAAACATCTTGGACACTTGCCCTTTTTTGTCTTCATCCTTATTATAAGGTTTTATGTGTTCTGCCATGAGCTGAAAATTTTGTGCAAATATATTTTATTATTACTTATCAAAGTCTTTTCGTAAGGTGCGAATATTGGAAAAAATCGTTCCTTGGTTCTTTTTGAAAAAAAAATTAAAAAAAAGGAG
>JBCCJE010000606.1:0-4180 GCA_039027925.1 Bacteroidota bacterium | reverse complement strand
TTTTCACTAAAATCAAAACTAACGTTGGCCGCCATTCCACTTTTGATAGCACCTTTTTCCTTAATGGTTAATCGCACGGGATAGGTGGCGGTGTTGCCGTCAATGGATGGCGCTACTTCCGTGACGGTTGCCTCGAAGCTCTTCTCTGGGATGGAAGCAAAACTCGCCGTAGCCATCATTCCTGTCTCTACGTTGTTGATAACACTTTCGGGCATACCGATCACGATTTCCATATTTTTCCCAGCATTAAGTACCGCTACGGGCTGACCGGGGCTAACGTTTTCGTCTTTCTCTGCCATAACCGTGGAGATGATTCCATTGGCAGGGGCGTAGAGATAACCAAATTTGATTTGCTCTTTTTGGATGTCCACCCCGCGCTGTGCCGACCGAAATCCTTCCTGCGCCGTTCGGTAGGCATTCTTAGCTGCTTCGAATTCACCGAGGGCAGCGCTGCCTTTTTCGTATAATGATCTTACCCGATTCAGGCTGAGCTTGGCGGTGTTCATTTGCGACTCTGCGCTGTTGAGTTGAGTAATGGCTTGCTCGTAGGCTAGGCGAGATTGTACATTGTCCAGCTTGCCTAGCAATTGCCCTTTACGTACTTTTTGCCCCAGTTGGATATTGAACTGCGTGACGATCCCCGAACTCCGAAAACTCAACTGGACGACCACATCCGTTTGTGCCGTTCCACTAAAACTGCGAATGTTTTTTTGCTCGCCGTAGCTAACCGTTTCGTATTTGACGGGGCGCAAGAAGGTGGCTTCTGGCTTGGCTTCCTCTTGGCAAGAGGTGAGGAATAAGCCACAACAGATGAATGTAAAAATAACAGAGTAGTATCTCAGGATAGTATTATTTGTCATTGGAAGCATTTTTTATAAAGTCAAAGAATCGCCTTCTAAAGTCGCCGTTTTTCTCCTCGGTATTGAGTAGGAAAAAGTAGCCAAGGCTACGCTCTAGTTGTACCGTATTGATTAAAAAATTATACACCGCCGCCGCTCTCGCCAACTGGGCATTCAAGTAATTATTTTGTGCATCTAACAATTGTATCAGATTGACTGCGCCACTCGAATAAGCAGTTTGTGTCAACTCCAAAGCCTCCTTGGCGGTACTCTCCGAGATTTTAGAAAGTTGGATATTCGATATTTGATTGATGAGGGTGAGTACATTGGTGCGTACATCGGCAGAGATGGCTAGTTCCAGATTATCCTGATTGAGCAGGAGTTGTTCTTTTTGAATCTGCGCAGTCTGCTGATTAATATTATTTTGATTTTGATTAAAAATAGGCATCGAGATATTTACGCCGAGGTTGTAATTCGTGTTTTGGATAGAGCCTCCCGTAATCAATTCAGTATCACTCCCTGCGCCGCTTCTACTGAATACGGCATTGTATTGACCCTGTGCCGCCACGGTAGGGTAGTACCTGCCCCTACCAAATAAATCTATCGAATACTGCGTGGCTTCAAGGCTGTAATTGAGTTCTTTGATCTCGGGCGCATTGCGTAGGGCTTCTTGTATTAAAAACTCAATGAACAGGTTTCGCAAATTAGGATCATCGAGAAAGGTAGTCAGTTCATCGTAGTTATATTTTTCCAATAGCCCTTCGTTTAATGCTAAATCCTCTACGTCAATTTCCGTATCCACCGAATTATTTAACAACTGATTGAGCCGCACAAAATTTTGCTCCAACTGATTAATCGCCTCCACCATGGATTGCGTATTCTGCGCCACTTCACTCTCAAATCGTAGTACATCGGATTTGCCAGATTCTCCCGCTTCAAAATTTTGCCGAGCGAGTTGCAGGTTCTGTTTAGTCAAGTCTAGGTTTTGCAATTGGATACGCGCATTGACCTTGGAGATCAGCGTTGCCAAGTAAATACTGGATACATCGGCTACCATATCCAACTGCGCCGCGTTGAAGTTTTCCTGCTGGGCGGAGAGTAACTTCTTTTGGATGGCGATGTCGGCTTGAACCGCTCTCGAATAGATCAATTGGGTAGCGGTAATATTTCCTCCCGTGGAGAACTCTGGATTTTGACCAAAGCTCACCTCCGCCAATTTGGGATCAACGTAAGTGCCCGATACGACTGCCTCCACCTTGGGTAGATAATTACTCTTGGCACTCGCAATGTCCTGATTGTTGAGGTCTATGTTTTTTTGGCTGGCCGCTAGAAATAGGTTTTTATCTAAAGCCTGCGCAATGGCAGCGAGTAGGTTATATTTTTGTTCAGCTACGACGTTGTCAATATCACCCACAAAATCAGTAGTGGAAATCAAGCTGTACTTGATGGGGACGCCGAGCAATTCTGCGGTGTTAAAATTGATGGTCAGGCGAGGCTGGTAATCTATAAAAACGGGTAACTCGGAAAGGGCTTCTCCGTTGACGAAAGCCTCCACGGTGAGGGCAATACGCCGCTGGATTTGTTCAAAATTACTTTCCCCTTGGTTGGTAGCCAAAAGACCATCCTTGACATCCTCAATGCTGGTGTTGGTAAATGCAGGTATTTTTTTTGAAATAAAAAAATCAGATAATGTCTTAATTTCTGCGGAAGACAACAAAAATCCACCAGCCAAATAAATAGCATCTACACCTTCCGCATTGTCAATAATGTCCGAAGTATTTCGAAATGGAATAAGCGTGTAGGCAGCCCCCAAGGAAGCTAACTCTTTATCAAAAATTTCCTTAAAGGGCAAGATACCTACGAGTTGTTGTTCTACGGCGATTCCGACATTTTTAAAATCGGTGAGTTCCTTGAGTGTAACAATATCCGCACGGTAGGATTTGGATTGGATGAGGTAGGTAAAATTATCAATGCCCGACTGCGTAGGCTCGTCGGCAATAGCTACCAAATCTCTATTGACGGCTCCGAATAGAATGGTGGGTTTGGGGTAAGTCGCCTGCTTACCGATGACCACATTATTCACCGCACCGAAGGCGAGAATGATGTCCGTACCGTTGGAGAGGAGTTGGTTATAATTTTGCTGAGCAACCTCTAGGTCAAAATTATTTACCAAAAAATTATCAGGATCAAACCGTATGTCAGCATCTTCGCCAACTACGGCCGTGATCTGATTGCGTAGTGCTTCGAGTAAGGGGTTTACTTCTTCGTTTTGAATATCAGTAAGAATACCAATTGAATAAACTTGCTTCTGGGCAATTAAGCAGGCAGTCATACTGAGAAATAAAACCAGACAGAATAGTTTTCGCATCAGTTGTGTATTTTTATTTTTTGAACAGAGAGCAGAGTGATAAGTGAGGAGTGAAAAGTGATGAGTGATGAGATCAAAAGTACTTTGAAATTTATCCTGAATTTTGACAGCATCATCTTCACCTTTCGATTTTTTTATTTCTTTCCCATCCTACACCAAGCATCACTTTTCACTCCCCATTCCTCTCTCATCCCTCTTCTCTCCTCCAAATTTAATAAAACAATTGGTCAAGCTCTAATTCGGTAATTTTTACTTTCATTGCACGAACTTTTCCCTTGCTAATGTATATGCCACTTTGCTGGGAAATATTTCCGAATGCTCAGTTTTACAAATTTTGCGCACCTTCTTCTGGAGATTTGAAAAATAAATTTCGGATGGGCTTTAACCAAAATGGCATACCATCTCCCGCCGTCATTTTGGTTTTGATAGCGCCGGGATCAACGCTCACGATCCGAACGTTTTTCCAAGTCGAACTCAGATGGTTCATCAGTACTACTAGCATCAATTTGGAATCCAAATAAGAGCCAAGAAGTTTAGTAAACTTTTGTGGTTTTTTAAAGCTCGGAACGTCAATGATTTTTTTATCATCTAATCCAGATGTAGCGGTATTGACCACAAAGGGATTTTCCGCTTTATCCAATAACGGCTTCAAGGCTTTGGTGAGTAGGTAGGGACTGATGGCATTAATTTCTAGTTGGAGTTCGTTATCGTATTCAGAAAAATATAATTTATCTAACAATACTCCCGCATTATTAAATAGTCCATCTAATTTACTCCATTTATCAGCGATAGCTTTGGCTACGGATTTAATCTCATCTCGATTGGCGAGATCGGCAACAAAAATATCAGGTTGGTTATCGCCTGTGAAAAGATTTTCCGCATCACTTTTTCTAGCCTCACTTCGTACGATAAGTCCTAACTTAAAACCTCTAGCAAGAATTTTTTTAGAAAGCTCTAATCCCATCCCCGAGTG
>JBCCJE010000605.1:0-4180 GCA_039027925.1 Bacteroidota bacterium | reverse complement strand
GGAAATCCATTATTAAATCCTGATACAGGACTCTTCATTTGGACAGCAGCTATCTTTTGTATCTTTTGGTTTTTGGTATATCGAATGGCGGGCGGCGCTATCAAAGATGGATTGGCCACCCGAAACGCTGAAATCCAAGATGCGCTCGACGAAGCAGAAAAAGCAAAAGTAGAGATGGCTAACTTGAAAGCAGAAAATGAAAAAATGATCGCTAAAGCAAAAGCAGATCGAGCGCAAATCATTGCGGATGCCAAGGCAGCAAAGGATAAAATAGTGGCAGACGCCAAGGAAAGAGCAACCGAAGAGGCAAGCCGAATCATCGCCAACGCTAAACTAGAAATAGAAAACCAAAAAAAATCAGCGATCAACGATGTCAAAAACGAGTCTGGCTTGATTGCTCTAGCTATTGCCGAAAGAGTAATCAAACAACAGCTCAAAAGTCAAGATGAGCAAAACAACTTGACCAACGGACTAATCAAAGATATTAAACTAAATTGATTATAGATTATGGATGATGAATTATAGATTGTTTTCGATCATAAGTTCGCAGTCACATAATCATTAATCCATAATCCATAATCCATAATTGCAACAGAATGTCAATAGCAAGAATTGCCGGACGATATGCTAAATCTTTAATTGACTTTGCGCAGGAGCAAGGTAAATTGGAAACTGTACTGGGTGACATGAACGCCTTCCAAGCAGCGACTAAGAATAAAGATCTGCGTATGATGCTGAAAAGCCCTATCATTAATACGACGAAAAAACGGAATATTTTGAAAGCCATTTTTGGGGAAAGTTTTGATGAGATGACCATGGCTTTCGTAAATATTGTCTTGACCAAAGGACGGGAAGAAGTGCTTCCCGAAATCAGTCAAGAATTTATCAATCAGTATCGAGACATAAAAAATATCACTAGCGCAACTGTAATCTCCGCTAGTGAACTTAACGAAGCCACGCTCGATAAAATTAAAGACAAGATCAAAAACGAAATGACCAAAGGTGGTGAAGTGGAAGTTACAACGAAGGTTGACCCTGCACTCCTAGGAGGTTTCGTAATCGAAATTGGAGACAAACTCTACGATGCGAGTGTAGCTACTAAGTTGAATAATTTAAGAAAAGAATTTACTGGCGTGAATGCGTATCAAAAAATGATGTAGTCAGTATTTTTTCCAAAAAAAATTAACTGACTCGGTACGTACCCACAGTACTACAAAAATAATTTTTAACCATAAAATCTAAAAATCATGGTAGGTGTTAAACCTGATGAAATATCCGCAATACTAAAACAGCAATTGTCTGGTTTTCAGACTGCGGCAGAATTGGAAGAAGTAGGTACCGTACTGGAAGTAGGTGACGGTATCGCTCGTGTTTACGGACTTACCCAAGCACAAGCAGGGGAGTTGGTAGAATTTGAAACTGGTGTTCAAGCTATCGTACTGAACTTGGAGGAAGATAACGTAGGGGTGGTTTTGTTGGGAGAAGGTGACGGCATTCGGGAAGGTTCAAAAGTGAGAAGAACCGCCAAAATTGCATCTATTGACGTAGGAGAAGGTATGGTAGGACGGGTTGTGAATCCACTTGGACAGCCTATTGATGGAAAAGGAGAAATCAAAGGAACAAAATATCAAATGCCCATCGAGCGAAAAGCGCCAGGGGTGATTTACAGACAACCCGTAAACGAACCACTCCAAACTGGTATCAAATCCATTGATGCGATGATTCCAATTGGGAGAGGACAGCGGGAGTTGATTATCGGTGACCGACAAACTGGTAAAACTGCCATCGCCGTTGATACGATCATTAATCAAAAAAAATTTTACGACAGCGGAGAGCCTGTTTACTGCATCTACGTTGCTTCGGGACAAAAGGCATCTACTGTTGCTCAAGTAGCGCAGACTTTAGAAGAGAATGGAGCCATGTCTTACACCACTATTGTTTCTGCCTCCGCATCTGACCCCGCTCCAATGCAATTCTACGCTCCATTTGCGGGTGCTGCCATTGGAGAATTTTTCCGAGATACAGGTCGTCCTGCATTAATCATTTATGATGATTTATCAAAGCAGGCAGTTGCCTACCGTGAGGTATCATTGCTACTAAGACGTCCTCCGGGGCGTGAGGCGTATCCTGGAGATGTATTTTACCTACACTCCAGATTGTTAGAGCGTGCTGCAAAAATCATTGCGAACGATGAGATCGCCCAAAATATGAATGACCTTCCTGATTCATTAAAAGAAGCTGGTATCGTAAAAGGAGGCGGATCTTTGACGGCACTTCCAATCATCGAAACGCAAGCGGGAGACGTTTCTGCGTACATCCCTACCAATGTAATCTCCATTACGGATGGTCAGATTTTCTTGGAGTCGAACCTATTCAACGCTGGGGTACGACCTGCGATCAACGTAGGTATCTCGGTATCACGGGTAGGAGGTTCTGCTCAGATTAAATCCATGAAAAAGGTGGCAGGTACATTGAAGCTGGATCAAGCATCCTACCGAGAGCTGGAAGCCTTCGCGAAGTTTGGTTCTGACTTGGATGCGGCTACTACTGCCATCTTGGAGAAAGGAAAGCGTAACGTAGAAATCTTAAAGCAACCACAATATTCTCCGATGACCGTTGAGAACCAAGTGGCGATCATTTACTTAGGAACTAACGGATTATTGCAAGATGTGCCATTGGACAAAGTAAAAGAGTTTGAAGAAAACTTCCTGACCACTTTGGCACAAAAACATCCAGAAGTTCTTTCTACTTTCAAAAGTGGAAAACTAGCTGATGATGCTATCAACACATTAAAAACTTTAGCTGCAGAAATGACAGCTCAGTATAAGTAATGAATAATGAAAATTTAAGAATGAATAATTTATTCACGCTTTAGTTCTGAATAAATCTTCATTCTTAAATTTCTCACCACATTAAGTGAATTATTCATTTTTCACCTGCCTGCCGGCAAAGGCAGGTTATCAATTATTCATTCTAATCATGGGTGCAAACTTAAAAGAGGTAAGAGAAAGAATTAGGTCGGTAAAATCGACGCAACAAATCACCAAAGCCATGAAGATGGTTTCTGCCGCAAAATTGCGACGAGCTACTGATGCTATCGTTCAGATGCGTCCTTACGCAGATAAGCTGAATGATATGTTGAGAAACATTCTTTCTAACATCGAAGGAGATGCTTCTACTAGTTTTGGAACGGAGCGACCCCTCGAAAGTGCAGCGGTCGTAGTGGTCACTTCTAACAGGGGATTGTGTGGAGCGTTTAATTCTAATATCATTAAATCGGCGGTAGCTACCATCAAGGAAAAATACGCCGAACAGCGAGCGGCTGGTAAACTGACCATCGTCTGTATCGGTAAGCGCGGGTATGATTATTTTAAAAAACGCTACCAAGATTGTACGATTGTAGATGACTACGTAGAGATTTTTAGCGATCTAAGTTTTGATAATGTAGCACAGGTTTCGCAGATGCTGATGGATAGTTTTGAGACCAAAGAACTGGATCACATTACCGTCTGCTACGGAAGATTCAAAAATGCGGCGATGCAATTTCCCGAAACTTACCAATGGCTACCAGTACAAAAGTTAGAATCAAAAGGAAAGAGCAAGTCCAGAGCAGATTATATTTTTGAGCCTAATCAGAAAGAACTACTAGAGCAATTAGTGCCTAGTATTCTTCAAACGACTTTCCAGAAATTTCTACTAGATACCCATGCCTCGGAGCACGGGGCGCGGATGACCGCAATGGACAAAGCAACCGAAAATGCGGAAGAATTAGTCAAAGACTTGAAGATTGCTTACAACAAAGCTCGTCAAGAAGCGATTACCAGAGAACTTTCCGAGATCGTTGGTGGTGCTGCGGCGTTGGAAGGATAATCCAATTTTTTACAACAACGAGATTTTTAGATTTTATAAAATAAAAAAGCCTTGCTTCGGGTATTGAAGCAAGGCTTTTGATTTTTAAACCAGTTCTGTGTCTATTTTTAAGCCTCCGGCTTTTATTTTGTTTAAGCCAGAGGCTTGTGAATGCACGCACTAATGCTGGAGCATTAACGCGAACTGAGATGTTCCAAGTAATGCTCATCTATCAAGCGAATCAACTCTAAGTTCAATTGTGAGGTTCGTCTGGGTTCATAATAAAAACTCGAACGACTGATCCCCAAAAGCCCACATTGTTTGACCAAGC
>JBCCJE010000604.1:0-4184 GCA_039027925.1 Bacteroidota bacterium | reverse complement strand
TGCATTAACAGGGTTTTAACAACTAGCATAACGAAAGAGATAACTTTGGTAACATTTGCCTTCTGTAATTTAAATCAACGGATTTGCTCCACTACCCTATCTATTCTTATTCCCAACTCAAAAAAATTGATAAATTTGATCCATTCTTGATTTCGATAAATATTTTTGTTTTATGCTTATCCCTGCTCAGTATTTACAAAAAGTAATTGCTTTCTTCGAAGAAGCGGGCGACCCCAAAATAGCCGAAGGACAAATGAATTACATGCGTAATCAATTTGAATTTTACGGGGTAAAAGCTCCCAAGTGGGTAAAATTTTCCAAAGAAATATTTAAGCGCGAGAATATTTTTCGGCAAGATGATTTGAAAAAATTTGTTCGATTATGTTTGAAGGCTGAACATCGGGAGTTGCATTATTTTGCTCTACAAATGGTGGAAAAAGTGAGCAAAAAAGAGGAAGAGAACTTCATCGAGTTTTTAGAAGAGTTGATCCTGACCAAGAGTTGGTGGGATACAGTAGATTGGATTTCAAAAATGGTGAGTGGGCACTTCCTCCGATTTCCCCATCAAACAAAAACGGTAACTGAGCGGTGGATAGCATCCGACAACATCTGGCTGCAGCGAGTAGCAATCATATTTCAACGGTATAAAAATTATCCTACCAATGAGCAGATGCTTTTCAATTACATCCTACGAGTCAAAGATACTGATGAATTTTTCATTCAAAAAGGAGCAGGCTGGGCACTAAGGGAACATTCCAAAATTCGTCCCGAAGCGGTTGTTCATTTTGTAGAAAACAATCACCTACCACCGCTCACCCGAAAGGAAGGTTTGAAATGGTTAAAAAGAGTAGGCAGGGTATGAGTTAAGCATTTTTCTTTTACCAATCAAAGTAGCTTGCAGGACACAAAGCCAAGGGGATTGTCAGTTTTTTGAGAAAACAACTTGTCGCAAATTAGCATATAATTCCTACCTTTATTTCTCAAAATAAAACGCATCTACCAGTTGCCTTAAAAAAAATCTAATGCTTGCTGAATGGAGTTCAGTTGAGCCCAAAAAGTAAAAACATTTATGCGAACAGGATTGGTGCTTTTTCTAATGTTTGCCATCAATTTCCCTTTTTTTGCACAGACGGATAAGGCTGGTACTTTATTGACCGAAGCGGCGGTGTTCATCGAAAATAGAACATACGATAAAGCACTCATCAATCTGACTAAGGCTGCTAAAATTTATCAGCAGGCCAATCAAGATGACCTGCGTCATCAGGTATTGCTCAAAGTTTCGGAAGTACTTTTACTGGCCGACGAAAACTTTGAGGCCCGTAAAATGGCCAATAAGGTACTGGAATTGACTGCCCAAAATGATACCCTCGCCGCTGGTGCTCATCAGTTTTTAGGAAATTTAGATCTTCAGGATGGACAAGTCGGCGTTGCCCTCCGCTCATTTCAAGAAGCCCTCGACATTCGAAAAAATAATTTACCGCAGGATCATCCTGCCATCGCTGAGTCCTTGCTCGCTGTGAGTCAGGTGCAAAATCAATTGCGAAAAACAAATCTGGCTTTGGAAAACGCACAAGCTGCATTGGCAATTTTGGAAAAAGTGTACGGCAAGACGCATCCCAAAACCGCCGAAGCTATTGGTACGCTCGGTACGATCTACTCCACCAAAGGCGAGCAAGAGAAGGCAATTCCACTTTTACAACAAAGTATTGACATTTTTAAAAAATTAGAAAAAGAGCAACAACTTTCGGTAGCGCAGCAGTACTTTAACCTAGGCAAAGCTCACCTAAAAAAAGGAAGCTACGACCTAGGCTTGATGAATGCTCAGAGGGGGCTGACCATTTTAGAAAATCTAAAAGGGGTGGAACATCCCGCCCGTGCTCCTTTTTTGAACACTATTGGAAAAATATATACCCTCCGTGGAGATTATCAACAGGCAAGGAATTTTTACCAACAGGCACTTGATTTGGTAGAATTTCACCGTGGGGAGCGGCATCCTGATATTGCGGATAGTTACGTCAACATCGCCAAGGTGCTTCAAGTGCAGGATCAGCCCGACTCCGCATTGGCTTATTTATCTCAATCTTTGGAAATGAACGAATCGCTTTTTGGGGAGGAACATCCACGGGTGGCCCAAAGCCTGAGTGACATTGCGTCGGTACATTTTCAAAAAGAAGACTACGACCGAGCATTGGCATTTTATCACAATGCCAACGCCAAATTTAAAGATTTTTACGGCACTCGACATACGACCATCGCTAAAGTGGAACAACAGATCGGTAGAATTTTTTTGAAAAAAGCTGGCTTTGAAGTAGCCCTAAAACATTTTCAAAATTCTCTAAATGCCAACGTACCCTTTCCTTATCTTGCCATTGACATTTCGGAAAATCCTCCTTTGGATCAGGTACTCGACAAAAAAGTTTTTCTGTCCACGTTATCGTTGAAGGCGCAGGTTCAGACGAAATTGTATTTATCCAAAGGGCGATACGAAAATTTGGAATATGCTTACAGCAATTTTCTTTTGTGTGATTCTTTGATTGACGATATTCGAAGATCATTTATAGAACATAATGATCTCGTGTTTTTTAACCGAACTGCATCGCAGGTTTACGAAGAGGCCATTTACAGTTGTTTTATTTTAAAAAACCATACGCAAGAGCAAAAGTACATTGCTAAGGCGTTCTACTTTTCCGAAAAAAATAAATCCAACGCCTTGCTGCAGTCCTTTGCCCACGAGGAAGCCTTGAAGTTTGCGGATCTCCCAAAACCGCTAAAAGCGCAAGAAGCAGACCTCCAATTCAATATTGATTTTTACCAAAAAGAGTTGATGCTGGCGGTACAATACAAAGATAGCGCACTCACGGTGACTGCTCAGCAACAGCTACTGGACGCTAAGAAAGCCTACCACCAATTTGTATTGGATTTGGAAATGAACTATCCCCACTACTACCAACTCAAATACGACAAAACGGTAGTCACGCTCGCAGGTATCCAGAGCACATTGGACGATGAGACCATTTTTTTGGAGTTCATGTCGGGAGAGAAGCGTCTATTTATCTTTAGCATTTCGAAGGAAGCAGCATTTTTTGATTTTATCAACAAAGGACAAGGCTACGATCAACAAATGTCAGATTTCCGAAAATCATTTTCCGAAATCAGTTACATCACCCAAGGTGATTCCCTCCAAACAGCGTGGGACACTTACACTACGTATGCCCACGAGTTTTATAAATTGTGGCTAGAACCTGCGTTTAACCATTTTGAGGAAACTCAGTTTGAAAAAATCATCATCGTTCCCGACGGTAAGTTGGGGTATATTCCCTTTGAAATTTTACTGCAAGCAAAACCCGATTTTAATGGAATCAATTACGCTACTTTGAATTATGTGTTGAAAAACTTTTCGGTCAGCTACGCATTTTCTGGCACTATGCTAATCGAACAACAGAGCGAAACTCAACAACAGGAGCAAAAGGAACTGCGGTACGGAGGTTTTGCACCTATTTATGCTTCGGGTAGGCTTTCACTAGCGGGTGCTTCATCCAATTTTAATTATATCCGAAAAGGAAAATACATAGACTTACCTGCTTCTCGGAAGGGGGTAGAGTACATTGCTCAATTGCTGGACGGAGCCGCCTTCACCAACGAATCAGCAACCGAGACTACTTTTAGAGATACCTCCAAATCCTTCGATATCTTGCACTTGGCCATGCACGGCGTTTACGATGATAAAAATCCATTGAACTCTCATCTGGTCTTTGCGCAAGTAGAAGACAATAGCAATAATGATAATTTTTTGACGGCGGGTGAGTTGTACAACCTGAACATGGACGCCTCCCTCGTTTTTTTGGGGGCGTGTAATTCGGGCTACGGTCAAATCAATAGAGGAGAAGGGATCATGAGTTTGTCGCGTTCGTTTGCGTACGCAGGTTGTCCGAGTATCGTGATGAGTCTTTGGAGTGTACCCGACGATGAGACCGCTACGATCACTAATTACTTTTTCCAAAAACTAAAAAAAGGCGCAACGAAAGATGAGGCGTTGCGGGAGGCTAAGCTACAATACTTAAATGATTCTAGTGTTCCTCCAGATCGTTTGCATCCACTTTTTTGGGCGGGCTTTGTACCTATCGGAGATATGACGGCACTGTACTCGGCATCTATTTTTCCATTTAGCTGGAAGTACCTTGCGG
>JBCCJE010000603.1:0-4195 GCA_039027925.1 Bacteroidota bacterium | reverse complement strand
TACCGTTCTGAAACAAATTTCTTTTTACAGCAAATTAAGACTGGAAAAATTGACAGCATTTTTTTTAAAGACTTATTATTAGAAGGAGAGATTATTCTTGAGGAGTATTTCTATCATGAAAACAATAATGGCGAACAATATTTTTTCTTCTTCGAACCTACCACTAACAAAATTACTTTCCTAACTCTTAAAGATGGAAAACTGCAAAGGAAATTTTCTAGGTCAGACATTGGAAATAAAAGAGATTTTTCCATTGCAAGCGACTCTTTTGGAAATTTTTACTATCCGAATAAGACTGGAACCTACCTCATAAAAATTGATAATGAAGGAAAGCTCATTCAAAAAATTCCTCAACCACATTCAGCCAAAAATCTCTACTCACCTGATAATCCTTATTCAGTTATTATAAGTCCTACGAATACACTCTATATTATTTCTGGGAATAAAGTTTTTAATTTAAAAAAGGGCACTGGGGTATTAGAATTACACCCTATCAATCAATATATAGCCACTCATGCACCGTCAATGTCTCTATACGATATATTAGAGTCTCCAAATGGTGATCTCTGGATAAGTGGAAATGAACTTGGATTATTTTATTTCGAACAGGCTACTGGCAAAATACATAACTACCAAAACAAACTAAAATATATGATCCCTCACCATGTCTCTATTACTAAATTGGTAAGCGATCAAACTGGAGTGATTTGGGCAATAGTACAACAATTAGGAGTCCTTAAAATAATTCCTCAACAATCTTTATTTGATAATTATGTAAGTGGATACGAATGTGGAAGTCTTTGTAGTTTTCGAGGAATTGTAGAAAATGATGCAGGACAAATCTTTGCAAGTTTTTATCATGGTATTTTTGAAATAGATCCTACGACTAAAACTGCTCAAAAACTTGTCCCTCACCTTGATAAATTTGCTCCATTTGGTTTAGGTTATGATAATGATTACCTACTATTAAACAGCGGTCGTCGGTTTCATACTACTAAGAGAGAGTTAGATAAAAATATGCCTCTGATTCCAGGATATAATTCTGATGAAGGAGCGATGATGAAAGATAATCTAGGAAATTGGTGGAATGGACAAGAACAAAATCTTTGGTTTTTGGATACCAAAAACAAACTTCCAAAATGGGAAAATAGAATCAAAATACCTGTAAAAGATGGGAGTACCAACTGCCTACATTTTGGTACAAAAAGCAATCATATATGGGTAGCAAATATGAATCGATTATTCTATGTAGCCCCAAGCAGCAATACAATTTCAAAATATTTCGAAACTCCTAAAGGTGAAAATATTCACGCCATTTTTGAAGACAAACACAAGAACATCTGGTTAGGAACAGAAGCTGGGTTAGTAATGGTACAACCTAAGAATAACCACTTCCAAAAATACACAACCAAGGATGGTTTACCTCATAATTTTATTACAGGCATACTCTCAGAAGGAGATTCTTGTTTGTGGTTAGCGACTAATTCGGGGCTTTCTCGTTTTCAGATTAGTCAAAAAACTTTCACCAATTTTTATACAGAGCATGGGTTGTCCCATAATGAGTTCAACAGAATATCTTCGTATAAAGCCAAGGATGGTCAAATGTTTTTTGGAGGAATGAGAGGTATTAATGCTTTCTACCCTAACGAGGTAATGAAAAAGCATCAAGACCAAAAAAATATTGGTAAAGTTATGTTATCATCTGTGAGTAGAGTAGATGAAAATATGGATACCATTTTGACGACTCTTTTAGATATAAATGATAAGCGACTCGACTTTTTCCACTGGGACAAATCCATAACGTTTGAATTTTGCTTGACCGATTTTCGGAATGGCAATAAAAACCAATTTAGTTATCTTCTTGAAGGGTATGATAAAGTTTGGTCTAACACTTCCAAATATAATTTTGCGAAGTACAGTAGCTTACCTTCAGGAGATTATGTTTTCAGAGTCAAAGCCTTTGATGCTAAGGGATATTGGAATACAAATCAATTAGCAATTCAAGTAAAAGTTTATCCTCCTTGGTGGAAAACGTGGTGGGCTTATCTAAGTTATCTACTGATAACCTGTGGGATTTTTTATGGTTTGTATAGAATTTTCAAATATCGCTTAGAACTTGAAAATCAATTTAAGTTTGAACAAAAAGAAGCTCAACGATTAAAAGAATTAGATACTTTTAAAAGTCGGCTTTTTACGAATTTGACGCACGAGTTCCGAACGCCCCTAACGGTTATTTTAGGAATGTCGCAGCAGATTGCTAGAAGTACCCAAGTCGTAAAGGATGAAGAAAGTTTAAGAAAATCAGTTTTTTCCCAAAGTCAATTGATAGAAAAAAATGGGGGTACCTTACTCCAACTCATTAACCAGTTATTGGATTTGTCGAAGTTGGAAAACAATGCACTCAAAATTAATTTACAGAATGGGGACATCATTCCATTTTTAAATTATACAGTTTCTTCTTTTGAACTTTACGCTAGTCAGAAAAATTTGGTGCTGAAATTTTCAACACCTTTAGATACTTTAGAAATGGATTTCGATCCTACCCTTTTACAGCAGGTGATGGTCAACTTAATTTCCAATGCGTTAAAATTTACTGCATCAGGAGGGAAAATTACTGTCATTGCAAAAAGTATTCAACAAGAGGGAAAATCTTTGTTACAAATCCGTATTCAGGATACGGGGATTGGTATTCCTAGTGAAAAAATACCACATATTTTTGATCGCTTTTTTCAGGTGGATAGTTCCACAACGAGAGCGGGCGAAGGAACTGGAATCGGATTGACCCATACCAAAGAATTGGTTGAACTTATGAAAGGACAAATAGGGGTGGATAGCACCATTGGGGAAGGAACTTTGTTTTGGATCCATCTTCCCGTACAGCAAGATTACAAAAATACAGGTAGTAAAGCAGTTGCGTCCATCTATTCCAACAAAGGGTTAGTGACAAATTTTGAAATGCCCAAAAAACGGATTGACAGAGTTGCGGATAAAGAACAAACATCTGATTTACCCCAATTATTAGTGATCGAAGATAATCCCGATGTAGTCACTTATCTTAAATCTTGCTTAGAAAATCAATATCAAATTCAGGTCGCTTACAACGGAAAAGTTGGAATTGAAAAAGCGATTGAAAAAATTCCAGACTTGATTTTGAGTGATGTGATGATGCCAGAAAAAGATGGTTTTGAAGTTTGTGATTATTTAAAAAATGATGAAAAAACCAGTCATATACCCATCGTGCTTTTAACGGCAAAGGCAGACTTTGCATCCAAGATAGATGGGCTAAAAAGAGGAGCTGATGCCTACCTATCTAAACCATTCGATCAAGAAGAACTAGCCACCCTACTTCAATCACTTTTACAAAAACAACAGCGACTAGCGCAATATTTTTCCAAAGGAATCAAAAACGAAACAAGCATTCAAGCGTCAACTGATCTTCCCAAGGAGACCATTCAAATCGAACATGCTTTTATCCAAAAAATAGAAAAGGTTTTGGAAAAACATTACCAAGAGAAAGATTTTACCTTAAAAAATCTTTGTCAAAAAATAGGATTAAGTCGCGCTCAACTTTTTCGAAAAATGAAGGCTCTAGTCGGAACCTCACCTGCTGCCTTCATCAAATCCTATCGCTTACATAAAGCAAAAATACTTCTGGAAACAACTGAACTGAACGTTTCGGAAGTCGCTTGGAAAACTGGCTTTTCTAGCCTTCCTCACTTTTCGAGAGTTTTTCAGGAAGAGTTTGGGGTGTCCCCTAGTGCTGTGAACAATACTGCCGTTTGATTCAAAACGATTTGTTTCGAAATCTACTAAGAAAACTTTACCCTCAATGACCCCTCCACCAACTTTACCAAACATTTTACAACCCATCCCAAAGACTTAAAAACCAAACGAGCACAACATACGCCCATATCTACTATTTTTAAATATTTACCTACCTCACTCAGGATTTAACGCTCCGTCTCATTTGTTTATCTAGTCGTTGCATTCTAGCATTTCCTTTAACATTCATAAGAACATGGAAGGAAATTAGTGCGTATTGGTTAACTGAATTTATCTGCTTACTCAATCCAACTCCTAGCAAAAAAATTGGGTAAGTGACTATCTAAAAAACAAAATTGAAGTTGTAAAGCATAACCGCATCACCCACATTGATATTGATATTGACATTGATATTGACATTGATATTGACATT
>JBCCJE010000602.1:0-4200 GCA_039027925.1 Bacteroidota bacterium | reverse complement strand
GATCCAATCACTAGATACCATTCAGTCGGGTTACGGCAACTTTTACCTCCAACCCAATGGAGTTTTTTACATCAAAGATAAAAAAGCGGGAGTGCTTCCAACTACTCAGTTTCGCTCCGAAAATATTCAACCCGATCTAGCTACACAATCTGGCCCCATGCTTTTAATCAACGGAAATATACACCCTGTTTTCAAAAAAGGATCTAAACACTTGAACATCCGTAATGGGGTCGGAATTATTTCTGACCACGAAATCGTATTTGCTATCTCCACGGAGGAAGTTAACCTCTTTGACTTTGCCTTATTTTTTAAGGAAAAGTGGCAATGCGAAAACGCCCTCTACTTAGATGGTTTTGTCTCTAAAGCCTACATACCTACCATACCAAGACATGATCTCGGCGGCAACTTTGGCGTCCTCATCGGTATAGCTCAATAGACGTTTTACAATAATCAGACTTTTTCAGTTTGAACTTATGGGCGGTTATTTAGTAAATTTGCAACTTTGTGTAAATCTCACGTAATCACAAGCAATTAGCAAATGAAAGTTACAGAGTATATTGAGAAAGCGAATGGACAAACCTTGATCTCATTCGAAGTACTTCCTCCACTCAAAGGAGGAAGTATGGAAGCCATCTTCAATACGCTTGATCCCTTGATGGAATTTAAGCCGCCTTTCATTGATGTTACCTATCATCGTCAGGACTTTATCTACAAGCAGCGACCGAGTGGATACTACGAAAAAGCAGCCATCCGAAAACGCCCTGGAACAGTAGGGATATGTGCAGCTATCATGCACCGCTACGGAGTAGATGCAGTACCTCATTTATTGTGTGGTGGTTTTAATAGAGAAGATACCGAGAACGCTTTGATTGATTTGAATTTTTTGAACATTAACAATGTACTTGCATTGCGGGGTGATGCTCGAAAATTTGACGGGAAGTTCGTATCAGAACCAGATGGTCATCGCTACGCCGTTGATTTGGTCAAACAAATTGTAGATATTAATGAAGGTAAATACTTGGATAAAAATATTGAAAATGGTGTGCCAACCAACTTTTGCATTGGCGTAGCGGGCTATCCCGAAAAACATTTTGAATCCCCTAATCTTTCTACCGATTTGGAATTTACCAAAATGAAAGTAGATGCGGGAGGTGATTACATCGTAACTCAAATGTTTTTTGATAATGATAATTATTTTAAATACGTGGATGCGTGTAGAGCAATGGGAATAGAAGTGCCAATTGTACCGGGGCTGAAACCATTGACGAAACTATATCAACTTAATTCTATCCCTCGATTATTTTACATCAATCTACCCGATGCACTTTCTAAAGAGATGATGAAAGCTAAAGATGCGGCGGCCAGAAAAGAGGTAGGTATCGAATGGTGCATCACCCAATCAAAAGAACTAAAGAAAAAAGGCGTCCCGTGTTTACATTACTACACCATGGGAGATTCCGAAACTATCAGAAGGATCGCTGAAGCTGTTTTTTAAAAAAAAGACCTCTGTTCGCAGCAATTAAGTATATTTCCAAACTCATCAATAACAATAAAATGCCTACTCCAAAAATTTGGGACAGGCATTTTTAATTGTAGCTCCTCTACTTAATCTTTTGTAGTATAAAAAAAAAAACCCATTTTAGCATTTCATTAAACTTAAGAAATTATGAAAATCATCAAAGAATTAAAACGAGCATCAATGAGTAAGAGTAAAAAGGAAAAAAAGAAAGTTGCTAAAAAAATTGACAAGAAGATTTTAAAAGCACTAAAGGAACGGTACCTCAAAGCTAAAAGAGAAAAAAAAGAAGCCAAAAGTGCTTATGAATTAGCGTTGAGTTTTTTTGAAAAAAATGAATCTAAAGAGCAGCCAAAAAAAATAAAGAAGGATGCTGGTAAAGATTCAAAAAAACCAAAGAAGGATACCAAAAAGTCGAAAAGTAAGGCAAAAAAAGTGTCGGAGAAAAAACCTAAAAGTAACGCTAAAGTGACTACTCTTCAAGAGCCATCACCTACGCCTTCTGAGATTTCAAAAAAATTACCCAAGCCACTAAGAATCAAAAAAACAAAACCAGCCGCCAAGGTGGACACACCTACCGTAGTTGAAAAAGCAGTAAAACCCGCAGCACCATCCACACCTGCCGAAAAGGTAGCACCTGCACCAAGTCCCGAGGTAAAAGCCACTCCTAAGCCTACGCCGAAAAGAACTCGTCGGCGTGCTACTAAATCTACTCCCGCACAAAAAATGGAAGATCTGAAAGTAGTAGAAGGGGTTGGTCCTGCTACGGAAAAGGTACTCAAAGCAGCCGGTATCAATACCCTAGTAGAACTATCCAAAGCTCGTATCGGGGTGCTCCGAGAAATCTTAGCGGGAGGAGGACGTCGCTTCCGCTTTTACAAGCCCGACACTTGGGCACGTCAAGCTAGATTAGCCGCCGCCGGAAAATGGAAAGAGTTGGAGGAATTGCAGAGCAAGTTGGATGGCGGAAGGAAGAAGTAGTCTAAGGATGAGAGGATTGATTGGCTGATTGGCTGTCCCGAGGCCTCGGTATAGGCAATCAGCGAAGCGACAAAATTAGTCAATCTAAGAGCTTGCGTAAGAATAACCAATGCCAGTAAATACGGTTTATTTTTGCGCAAGCCCTAACCATCATTGACAGACAACACTTTGAAACCAAAGACCATGTATCCCAAAATCTTAATTGCATTCGTTTGCGTTACTTTCCTCACTCCCCTCTCCTCTTTTTCTCAGTGGCAGCCGAAAGGAATGAACTTACTCCCTGATACTCAACGAGTAGCATCAATTGATGTCTTTAGTGAAAATGTAGTTTGGGGGGTTGCTTTTTATGATAAGACGCCCGCACCTGTCCCTAGTGATCTTGTGCCCTACGTAGTCAGGACAACTAACGGTGGAGATGAATGGGAAGCCCACCCCATCGAAGAGGTACAAGGTAGAATCTGTCAAGACATCTTTGTCGTAGATGATCATACCGCTTGGATCACGACCAACGGTCTGACGGCTGATAGCTTGCGAGGACTTTTTAAAACTACAGATGGGGGTGTGACTTGGGTAGAAAAATTCGACAGTCCCGCAGGTGGAGGGATGATTCATTTTTTTGATGATAGCATCGGCATCGCTATTCACGAAACATTTATGGCTTACACTTTTGATGCGGGAGATACATGGGATGATGTCTCGTCGATGAATAATCTACCTTTTAATTTCATGGAGCGTATATTTTATACCGCAGCTAACAATGCTTTTGCAGTTGTAGGAGATACGATTTGGTTTGGAACGACGCAGGGAAGAATCTTTAGAAGCCTGAATAGAGGATTTGATTGGGAGGCAATAGATACCCCTTTCGAATCTAATGAAATAATTATTTCTACCGCATTCCGAAATGCAACGGATGGTATTGCTATTTCCTACGCCCAAATGGATCAAGATGCGATTTCATTTATGGATGATACCAAAGTAGCCGTTACTTACGATGGTGGGGTGACTTGGGAATTATCGGACACTATCTCTAACTTCAAAGTGAGTTGCATAACTGGCGTACCTGGAAACAATTCACAATTTTTGGGTGCTACCAATGGACTTTCTACCTTAACGACAGACAGCACACAGACCTGGCAAAACTTTAGCTTTCGCCCTTATAATGCCGTTGAATTTTTAAATGACGAATTAGGTTGGGTAGGAAATAGTCAGACTTCGGAGGATCATCCTGCGGTGATGTATAAATGGGAAGGTATCATTTCGTCCAATAAAGATTTAGTTAAAAGTGATTTAGAGGTGAAAGTTTTTCCAAATCCATTTTCCCAATCTTTTATTCTTCAACTCAACGTAGTTGATTTTCAAAAACTTCATGGAGAAAATTTAATACTTGAAATTTATGATCTTTTGGGAAAAAGAATTTTGGAAAGAGAGATTCATAACTCTCAAGTTGAGATTCTTTTCCCAAAGAATGAATCTAACGGAATGTATTTTTTAAATATAAAAAATCAGAACGAGGTAGTGTCTATTTCGAAATTGATTTTAAAGAAGGACTAAAGTTGCTCTTGAATTATAATCAATTTTTCAACTGTAACCATATTCTCTTTTTTATCTTTAAAGAAATACTTTATTTACTAATTCTATCCAATCATGAATTTTTATAAACTATAAAATATTGACAATCAAGGTTTCTGATACTTTAAAAGTAT
>JBCCJE010000601.1:0-4215 GCA_039027925.1 Bacteroidota bacterium | reverse complement strand
GTTCAAAATACTTTATTTATTTTATTATTTAAATGGATTAGGATTTTAATGGTTTTGCCGTTTACGTGTGTATATTGTTTTTTAAACGCTGGTTGTTTATGATTATTAAGATTCTACTTTTACGTGTGTATGTTGTTTTGCTGTCTTTTTTTAAGTGCTGATGGTTTGTGATTACTGAGGTTTTTACAATTTTCCATAGCTAAATCGTTTACGGTACTTGGATGGGGATTCGCCCTTGAACCTATTAAATTGTTTGTGAAAAAAAGGAAGGGATTCGTAGCCACAAGCAAAGCCTATCTCCGCCACGGACTTATCCGTATCTATCAGCATTCGGCTGGCCATGTTAATTCGATACTCATTCAGGAAAACAAAAAAAGGTCTTCCCATCGTTTTGCTAAAAAATCTCGAAAAAGAAGGTTCGGACATATTTACTAAGTTGGATAAATCCTTTAGGTAAATTTTTCTCTGATAGTTGGCTTCTACGAAGTCGTGAATTTTCGAAATCCTACTGCTGTGTTCCATCGGAAAATCATCTAGGAAGCGATTTTCCGAAAGGGTCTCGTAGCTGCATTTTGTAAGTTGTATTAAAATAGTAAGTAACTGAATATACAGTTCCTCTCTCGGTAACTGAGGCAACTGCTTGATTGAAGCCACCAAATACTGGGTATCTTCTTTTGAAAAAACCATCCCCCGAGCCGCCGTTTTGAGCATTGCAAAAACGCCACTAAGCTCTGGTATTTTTGTGAAAATACCTTTGTTCCATTGTACCACGTAGGATTGTGCATTTTCTTTTTCTTCCACATGATTTTTCCAACAATGTGGTAGGTTCGATCTCAGCAACACTAATTCGCCGGGTTCAAAATTTCCGACATAATCACCAATGAACTTCGTTCCGTAGCTCGACTCAATGTAGGTCAACTCATGCTGTGGATGGAAGTGCCAAGGAGTTTCAAAACGCTTTTTTGAATAATGAAATGCTAGGATGGATTTTTTATCACGAAGTTCAATGGATTCCAGTATTGGTTTCATAAGTAATTTATTTTACCCCTGAAAATAGTATAAAAATTTTACTGATGGTAAAATAATTTATTTATTAGTTAAAAAAGGATATTTGAATCTGTTTTTTTATTTCGATTTTTGATTGGTAAAAGAACAAAGTAGCGATGAAGTCACCAAGGCACGAAGTTTTTTTTGAAAGGAATTTTTAGGAATGGTGCATTAATAAATTTACATTTTATGCGTAGTTATTTTTTCTTTATGCAAGGCGAAAAACGTAGGCGATGCGGGGCATCGGCGAGGCTTTTCAACGCAGCAGAAAGGAAAAAGAACAAGTAGAAAATGTAAAGTTATTATTGAACCATTCCTTAGTGTGTCAGTAGTGAAAAAATAAAGTAGCTACAAAGTCACCGAGGCTCTAAGAGTATTTTAAAAAAAGAAAACTTAGTGGCTTAGTGGCATTCAAAATGTGTAGCCACAAAGTCGCTAAGGCACAAAGGTTTTATGCCTGTCGGCA
Source organism: Bacteroidota bacterium (assembly GCA_039027925.1). Taxonomy (GTDB): domain Bacteria; phylum Bacteroidota; class Bacteroidia; order Chitinophagales; family Saprospiraceae; genus CAJQQY01. The sequence continues at coordinate 2,702 of JBCCJE010000601.1, read as the reverse complement.
TATAAGTTTGCAAAGGTCTTGGTGGCTTCGTGGCAAAACTACTTTGACCTAATCTCATTCACAGTTCAAAACTTTTCATTCAGAATCAAACTATCAATGTCAATCCTATCCAAATCTGCCATTGCCACGGGTGATGGAAAATTCATTATCGAAAATGTAAAACTTGCTCCTCCACAGCCCGATGAGGTTCTCGTGAAAATGAAAGCTGCGGGTCTTTGTCATACCGACTACGATTCGCTTTCTTGGGGAAAACCAATCGTCATGGGACACGAAGGTGCAGGAATCGTCACCCAAGTAGGCTCGGCCGTTAGCGAATTTGCCGAAGGCGATCAAGTCATTCTTAATTGGGCCACTCCCTGTATGACCTGCTTCCAATGTCAAGAAGGTAATCAACACATCTGTGAAAATAACTCTCCCGTGGTAGCAGGTGGAAATGGGCATACGCCCGGACACGCTCACCTGGAAGGTACGTTATGGAATGAAAAAGTCATTGAACGTTCTTTTAATCTAGGAACGCTCAGCGAGTACGCATTGGTCAAGTCATCTGCGTTGGTCAAAGTACAGGAAGAAGACCTCAACTTCTCGGCGGCGGCAATTGTAAGTTGCGGTGTAATGACCGGCTACGGTTCGGTCATCAACTCTGCGCAACTTCAAGCGGGAAGTTCTGCTATCATTTTGGGATGTGGCGGTGTCGGGCTGAATGTGATTCAGGCTTGCGAGATTTCGGGTGCAGGAAAAATCATTGCCGTGGATATTAATGCCAATAAGTTAGAATTGGCTAAACAATTCGGAGCAACGGATACCATCCTCGCAGCTAAAGATGATGTAGGGTTACACCAAGTGGCAGAAAAAGTAAAAGCAATGTTAGGAGGAAGAGGGGCGGACTATGCCTTCGAGTGCACTGCCATTCCCGCGTTGGGTGCAGCCCCATTAGCAATGGTCAGAAATGCGGGTACTGCCGTTCAAGTGAGTGGTATCGAAGAAGAGATAACAATAGACATGCGGCTTTTTGAGTGGGATAAAATTTACATCAATCCGCTGTACGGAAAATGTCGTCCCCAAATTGATTTTCCCAAAATCATGAGACTTTACAAAAAGGGCGACCTGAAGCTAGACGAAATGATTACCAAAGAATATCAACTTGACGATCTAGCCACCGCCTTTGATGATTTGTTGCACGGGAGAAATGCCAAGGGGGTAGTTGTTTTTGAATAGGCGAATGCCCAAGGACGCTCATCACTCCCTACCCAAACACCCAAAGATTCTTTAAAAAAATTACAATGCCTAGTAGTTTCCGCACCATAGAACTTTCTGATCCTATTTTTGAAAAAGATGGCCTCCGATTTTTAACCGTCAAGACTCCTCACCTCCGAGGGCGTGGAGACATTTGTCTATTTGTTCCGAAAGTAGATGAAGGTGTGACGAACCTACCGATCTACATTTTACTCCATGGCGTTTACGGGAGTGCTTGGATTTGGGCAATGAAGGGTGGCGCAGCAAAAACGGCGCAAAGGTTAATTTCGAAAAATGAAATTCGACCTGCTATTCTCGCTATGCCATCCGATGGACTTTGGGGGGATGGGTCTGCGTATTTTTCCCATCATCAAAAAAACTTTGATCAATGGATTGTTCGTGATGTCCCCTTGGCTGTTCAAGAAAATATTCCCGAAGCAGGTAAGGACTCTCCAGTGTGTATTGGGGGCTTATCTATGGGAGGTTACGGCGCCTTGATGTTGGGAGCTAGATTTCCCGAAAAGTTTAAAGCCATTTCGGGGCACAGTTCGATTACTTGTTTGGAGCAGATGCAACTTTTTGTGGAAGAGCCTTTAGAGGAGTACACTTCTGTGAGTGAACTTCCCAACGTGATTGATGCTGTGAGAATCAATCAAGATCGCTTACCGGCGTTGCGTTTTGACTGCGGCGTTGATGATGAATTAATTGAACCTAATCGTCTGCTACACCAACAACTTCAAGACCTTAACATTAAACACACGTACGAAGAATTTTCGGGAGGACACGAGTGGGCCTACTGGCAAAAGCACGTGGAGAAGACGTATCGGTTTTTCGACGGGAATCTGGAAGGATGAGTCGTAGGAGAAATTATTTAGTTTTTAAATGGAGGACTTGTAATCTTCGTGAATCTTCTGTGCAAAAACTCCTCTTCGGTAGCATTAGTATTTCTGTGCGAAATATTGATAACCTACATCTTGTAACAATTTAATTACAAGTTGCTTTTCTATGAGTTGATTTATTTTGTAAAAAATTTATCGGCATCCCATTTTTTAGGATTTTCTATAATGTAATTCGAGATTTTAAGAAAGGCATCCCAATTGCGAATGATGTGTTCCCAATAATTGCGTTGCAATAGTCTCTTGTTAAATGGTGGCCAATCCATCGTTTTTACCCCACGAATATATTTTACTGTTACGATGGATTTGAATGCTCCTATCATTTCTCCTAGTGTGTGGGCAGTCGGGGTAATCCCTTTGGTTGGGGCAATCCCTTGTGGTTGCCCTTCTTCTTCTTGGGGATCTTTTTTATCATCATTTTGGGTAACCGCGAGGGTTGCCTCTTCGTTTTTGTGGGGGGCTTTTCCATTGTCATTTGGGGCAACTTTTCCATTGTCATTTGGGGCAACTTTTCCATTGTCATTTGGGGCAACTATTACATTGTCATTTGGGTCAACTTTTCAATTTTCATTT
>JBCCJE010000600.1:0-4215 GCA_039027925.1 Bacteroidota bacterium | reverse complement strand
GAATATTTTTACACTCGAAAGAGTAGGTGAACTTTTGGAAGAAAATAAAAATAGTTCGTCTTTGACTACTGTTTTTAAAACCATCAAAACGACCTACGAACTTCATAACAAAATCAGCAGCCAAAAGTACGATGTCGTCTTGGTGAAGGTCATGGTCAAAATTGCGCCCGAGGTGATCGTAGTTTTAGGCGAACCCAAGTTGCACACGTGATGAGACTTTACTAATCAACCCCTTTTTTCATGCTGCCCTACGTTTTGCCACAGCCAGATATCCACCTGTTCGGTATTCGAATCCAAGAGCCGATGACAACGCTGACGGATCTATTGGTCACCGCTGTCTGTTTTTATGCTTACTGGAAACTCAACCAAGCGGGCAATTCAGGCAAAACTGTATATTTTAAAAAAATATATTTTGTATTGATGGGGTTTGCTACCTTATTTGGAGGACTGATCGGCCACGCTTTTCAGTACGCATTGGGCACGGAGTGGAAACTGTTGGGATGGATTACCAGTATGGTAGCCGTGATGCTCATCGAACGCTCGGCCATCGAATACACCATCAATTTGATTCCTCCCAAGTGGCACCGTTTTTTGTTATGGCTAAATATTACCGAACTCATCATCATCTTATTGCTCACCATTTATACGCTAAATTTTAAGTTCGTAGAGTTCCACGCCGTTTGGGGATTTATGATTGTGGTATTCACTTTTCACTTGTTTACTTTTTTGAAAACAAAAGACGCAGGAAGTCGGTTGATGTTGTACGGTATTGCGGTTTTGGCGGGTGCGATGTTTGTTTTTAATTATCCCGTAGCACCCCACCAATGGTTCACCCATAGTGATTTATCGCACGTACTGATGGCTATCGCCTCCTATTTATTTTTAAAAGCTACCCTAGCTTTTGGCGATCCTCCGAAGCAAAAATTAGGTAGTAACGCTCCTATTAATTAATCCATTGATTGTTCGTATAAATTTGAAAAACAATTAATTCACGTAAAGAGTGATTACATTTGCGCAATGAAATTTTTACTTCACTATTCTAAAATCTACTACGGTTTATTGGTTTTCGGATTGCTATTTACATTGGATCTTGCTGCCCAAGAGGCATCGTTCATCACTCCTACCATTCCCGACCAACTTGATAATGTAGAGTATGCCCTACGTATTCATTTTACCAAAGAAAAAATAAAACTAGACGGTGAACTCAACGAAGCTGCTTGGCAAAACGGAAAGGCTACTGGGAAGTTCTGGCAAAATTTTCCGAACGATAGTCTCCATGCTTCTGGACAAACCGAAATGTATATGACCTACGATGACGTGAATCTGTACATCGCCGTCGTCTGCCACAGTACGGGAAATAATTACGTAACACCGTCCTTACGAAGAGATTATTTTTTTTCGGGAAATGATAATATTAGTATCCATTTTGATACCTACAACGACCAAACCAACTCCTTACTATTTGGCATCAACCCCCACGGGGTCAGGCGAGAAGCGATCATTTCGGGCGGAGGAAGGCAGGGAAGTGACTTCAATCCTTCTTGGGACAATAAGTGGGATGGCAATTCTAAAATCTACAACGATTACTGGATCGGTGAGTACGCTATTCCTTTTAGTACCCTGCGCTTCAAAGAAGGAAGTACCCAATGGCGATTCAACGCTTATCGGAATGATACCCAAACGGGCGAACGATCTACGTGGGTCAGGATACCGCAGAATAGAATCATCATGGATATGACTTACATGGGTACGTTGCATTGGGATAAGCCTTTGGGCAAATCGGGGAAAAATATTTCTTTGATTCCCTACGTGGCTAGCTCTGCCGCTAGGGATTTTCGGGACGAAAATCAATCTGGTTCGGATACTGATTTTAGTATCGGTGGTGATGCCAAGGTAGCCGTCACTTCAGCCCTTAACTTGGACTTAACGATCAATCCTGATTTTTCACAAGTGGAAGTGGATCAGCAAGTGACTAACTTAGACCGCTTCGAAATTTTCTTTCCCGAACGACGGCAATTCTTTTTGGAAAATGCGGATTTGTTCAGTGGCTTTGGCCCCGGTAGTGTGAATCCTTTTTTCTCTCGCCGCATCGGTATTGCGCAGGATACGGCTGGAAATAATGTACCGAATACAATTTTGTACGGTGCTCGACTCAGCGGAAAACTCAACGAAAGACTGAGGGTAGGACTTATCAATATGCAAACCGCCAAACAGGAAGCCAATGAGTTGCCCAGCTTTAATTATACCGTAGCAGCAGTAGAACAAAACGTATTTGCGAGGTCGAGCGTAGCCGCTATTTTTGTTAATAAGCAAGCTATCAATCCTAGTGATTTTTCCAATGGAGACTTTGCCAATTATAATCGGGTAGCTGGACTGGAATACCGATTGGCCAGTGCCGATAATGTGTGGACGGGGAGGGCTTCTTATTTTCAGGCGATGACTCCCGAAGAAGAAGATCAAAAATTTTCCCACTTCCTAGTGATGGAATACAACAAGCGGAGGGTTCGATTGGAGTGGTCGCATATTCTAGTAGGCGATGAGTTCGACGCCGCTGTTGGTTTTGTTCCCCGAAGGGATTATGCGCTGTTGAGTCCTGAGGTTCAGATTAATTTTTTTCCTGATACAACTTCCCGAATTACGAGGCACAGTCTTAACTTGGATTCGAGATGGCTTTACAAGCTAGGCGGGGAGGATAACGACTACGTGGAGGATTACGGTTTTTTAGAAAGCCAAATAGATTTTCAATGGAATTTTAGTTTTAGAAATACCTCTCGCTTTAGCCTTTCTGCCAATTATAATAACATTTTGTTGCTGTCAGAATTTGAACCTACCCGAATAGATGCCAACGAAGATAATTTTTTAGCGCCGGGCGTGGGCTACAAATTTATCAGTTTTGGTATTGCTTACAACGCCGACCAACGGAAAGTTTTCAACTACGAAATCAGAACTAACTTTGGTCAGTTTTACAGCGGAACGCGATTCGGGGTGAGGGGAAATATTCGGTACCGCTACCAGCCATTTGGTTTTATCTCTATGAATTATAATTTTAACCGTATTGATCTAGGTGGAGATTTTGCGGTAGCGAACATCTGGCTACTGGGACCAAGAATTGATTTGACTTTTTCCAAAAAACTTTTCCTAACAGCTTTTTTCCAATATAATTCTCAATCCAATAACCTCAATATCAATACTAGATTCCAATGGCGATTTGCGCCCGTCTCCGATTTTTTCCTAGTCTTTACGGATAACTACGATACGGTGGACGATTTTTCACCCTACGATAGAAGGGTGAAAAATCGAGCCATTGTGGCCAAAGTGACCTATTGGTTGAACTTGTAAGAGTATTGTTAAATCAGCGGTTGATCTTTCATTCTTTCACCACTTTTAATGTTTTTACCACCTCTCCTTCCACCTCCACGTTGAGTAGATAAATGCCTTTGCCCCACGTGTGACCGATAAACAATTGATTCGATTCGTTGGGGAGGGGAAAAGTAGCGACCTGCTGTCCCAATAAATTGAATGCTTTCAACTGAGCGTTGCTAGTAGATTTTTGCAAATCAATTTGGACCGTAATTTGTTTAGCGAATGGATTCGGAAAAGCATCGAATTTTACTTCCGATTTTTCTATTTCCAACGTAGGCGTCGGCATACCTTCCTCCACGAAAAAAGCGTCAACGCCCGCTTCCACCAGATGACCACCCGGAATGTCTCTAGCCTCGAAGATAATGCGCATGGTCTCGGTGATGGTAATAAAATTTTCTACAGCAAAAGCAGATTCGGGGCGCCAAAAAGAATTGGATTCTGTGATAGTTTCGAGGACGACTTCGTCCGTACCGTTGGAAATCGAAATGGTAAGATCGTCATTTGGATTGCCATTGCCACCTGCATTGACGAACCACGTTCGGTATTTTACAATGGGTTGGTTATAGATCGTCAAATCCATCAACGGCGAACTGAGGCGCGTACTCCCTCCGTCAATATCATCATCGCCTACGTCTGCGTCGTCATCGTTGCCCGTCACCCAGCATTGCGTACCGATGTCACCATCCACGTCGCTGTTGGGATTGCTCAGTTGTCCATTACCAAAAGAGGTACCGTTAGGTTCGCCAAATTCCCATTCTCCAGTATCGGCATCACCCGTTTCGATCCAGCCAAAATCGTGGAAGAAATCATCCTGATATCCTTGTTTTAGGGAAAATGTAAATGTATTGTTAT
>JBCCJE010000599.1:0-4238 GCA_039027925.1 Bacteroidota bacterium | reverse complement strand
CCTCGCCGCTGCCCTCCAACAAATGGGCAATAAAATCCTTTTGATAGATTTAGACCCCCAAGCTAATTTGACCCAAGCTTTAGGATTCTTAGAGGAACCTGAACCAACTATTTACGATATGCTTCGGGCAGCTTCGATGGGAGAGGAGACTAATATTGAAGAGGCGATTTTATCTACGGGAGAACTGAAATTGATTCCTGCCGCATTAGATTTGGCAACCGCAGAATTGGAATTAGTAAGTGTATATGGAAGAGAAAAGTTATTGACCAAACTTTTAGCCCCGATAAAAAAACAATACGATTACATTTTTATTGATTGCCCGCCTGCTATTGGAATGTTGACCGTAAATGCTTTGGTGGCGAGTGATTTTGTCTTGATGCCTTTGCAAGCAGAGTACTTGCCTTTGAAGGGCGTTCATGCGTTTATGCAAACATTTCGAAAGATAAAAAATCAATTGAACGAACAACTTCAAGTTTTAGGATTTGTCTTGACCAAATACAATAAACGCAAAAATATGAACAAGTCTATTTTGCAAAAATTACAAGAAGACTATGGCGATAAAGTTTTCGAAACTCGCATTCGAGAAAATATTGCCCTTGCTACCGCACAAGAAAAAGGTGTGGACATTTACCGATTCAATAAAACCTCGAATGGAGCCATTGATTACTTAAAATTAGCTCATGAGTTCCTCCATAAGATTAACTGAATGACTACCAAAGTAATGTAAAGAAGATGGGGTTCACGGAGCTTTTTGTTTTAATTTCTATTTCGCTATATCCCTGTAAAAAGTAAACTCCGCAAAAAAACAAACCATGCATTCACAACAAAACAACGTTTTTCAAGGAAAACAAAAAGATCATTTTTCTCTCTTGTTTCCAGAACTCGATCCCCTTTTTGTCAGCGATGAAGAACTACGCAAACTCTCTGACCAAATGCGAGAACCTACTGATTCGCCTGATTCAGATAGTAAAGTGATTTCCAACGGCGTATCCATTTTTAGTCAGTTCTTAGCACATGATATGACTTTTGAAAGCACATCTACATTTAATAGGCAAGATGCAATCGGGCGTTTTCAAAATGATCGAACTATTAACTTGGATTTGGATTGTATCTATGGTCAGAAGACGCAGGATTTTTTTTACAACGCAGAGGATAAGGACAAACTGTTGCTAGGCAAATGTCATCGAGATACCTATTACAAAATGGAATGGTTCGACTTACAACGCAATAGCCAAGGGAAGGCTATCATCCCTGATGCTCGCAATGATGAAAATATTATTGTCTCTCGTTTACAAGTTTTATTTATTGAATTTCATAATAAAATGGTGGATCACCTCAGAGAGAAAGGAAGGAAGCATAATATTTTTAACGAGGCGAAGAAACAAGTGATATGGTATTATCATTGGCTGATTATTTATGAGTATCTCTACAAAATTATGGATTGGGACATCTTTGATAGCCTTATGGATAATGGTTGTCAATATTATCTTAACCCCAATACCTTGCCTCTTGAATTTGCGGGGGCGGCTTTTCGAACAGGACACTCGCAGACCCGTGACTTGAATCGTATTAATGAAAAAATAGAAAAAAAACTTTTTGAGTTAGGCTTTTTTACCGAAATGCTTGAACTCGTTGATTGGAGATATTTATTTAATTTTGGGGATGGTCGTTGCCAGTTTGCTAAGTTGATTGATACTAAAATTGGTAATTCCTTTCATAGCATTCCATTTATCAAATCTGACGACCCTTACGAAAAATCCTTACCATTTCGTAACTTAAAAAGAGGTGTAATTTATGGCTTGCCTTCTGGCGAAGATATAGCCAATCGAATGGGATTTGAACCTATCAAAGTAACTGAAACGAAACATCTGGATGGGACTCCTTTATGGTTTTACATTTTAAGAGAAGCAGAAGTGCAGGGGCACGAAGGCGAACATCTTGGCCCAGTAGGAAGCACCATTTTAGGTGAATGTTTTTTAACGGTATTGCGTAATGATGATTACTCCTTTTTAAAATTACATCCGAAATGGAAACCTACTTTAGGCAAAGACATCGGCGAATTTGACTTCCTTGATTTAATTCGATTTGTGTATAGAAATTAAAAAAATAACCATTTACTACGTTCATGAAAATGCCACAGAGACACAAAGCCACAAAGAATTTTTTGAGAAAAAGAAATCTTTATGCCTTTGCTTCTTAATGGTAAAATGAAAATTATAAAACCAAAGATTATGAAAAGAAGTACTCGAAAATCTCGAAGACATCGCAATCCAAAAACTCCCGAAGAAAGCAAAAAGCCTTTTTTCTCCAAGGCAAGTGATACTTCTATTCAACCTCAATCAGAACAATCATTTTTCCAACCTAAACTCACGGTGGGTCAACCAGGCGATAAATATGAACAGGAGGCAGACGCGGTAGCCGATGCAGTTGTCAATAAGTCTAACAATACTCCTGCAATCCAGCAAAAAAATATCTCGTCCATCCAAAAGTATGCAACTAATGCTAAAGAAGATGAAATGGGTACGAATACCCAACGTATTGAAAAAGATAAAATGATTCAAGAAAAGCCTATCCAAAAAATGGAAGGTGAAGAAGAGGAATCTGTGCAAATGATGGAGGAAGAAGAATCTATGCAAATGAAAGAGGAAGAAGAACCTATTCAGAAAATGGAAGGCGAAGAAGAAGAGTCCGTGCAAATGATGGAAGGGGAGGAAGAGGAATCTGTACAAATGATGGAAGAAGAAGAGGCGATGCAAGCAAAGGAGGAAGAAGAACCCATTCAAAAAATGGAAGAGGAGGAAGAATCTGTGCAAACCAAATCTAACACTACATCTACAAAAAATACAGCAAGCCCACAAGTTGCCAAACAATTAAAACAAAGCAAGGGGAGTGGTTCGTCCATGCCAAAATCTACCCAAGTAGAAATGGAAAAATCCTTTGGGGTAGATTTTAGCCAAGTTAAAGTGCACACTAACGATAAGGCGGTTCAAATGAATAAAGACTTAGGGGCACAAGCATTTACACATGGGAAAGATGTGTATTTTAATGAGGGGAAATTTAGTCCCACAAGTAAGGAAGGGAAAAGATTATTGGCGCATGAGTTGACGCATGTGGTGCAGCAAGGCGGTGCTCATAGAAAAAATATTACATCTAAAAATAGCTCTGTTTCAAATCAAAATAAGAAGACTGGTAATACTAAAAAAAGGAGTATAAATTTTACAGGAGGAGGTTTTTTGGGACTCATCCAGCGAATGTTTAGTAGAGGCAAAATGACTAAAATGACCATTAACAATGAAAGAATATTTATTGACGCTTTGGAGGCTATTTTAGACGTTCAAAAAGAATGTGAGAATTATGAAAAAGGACAGGTATTAGATAGTTCAACTTTTATTGTAAGGTTGGAAAGCTTAATTACTCATATCAATAGTCAGGGGCATATTATAGGTCCATCAGAAGAAAAGAATATTGAACAATTGTACATGGATATGCGTGAAATAACCTTTTTGGCAAACCCGATTTTATATGAAGCATGGTCAAGATGTATTGATGCTACAAGATCTGCGGCTCAAAAAAGTCAGTATGGTTCTGTAGGAGGAAAGTTCAGTAGAAAGTTTGAAGAAGTACTGGCTGAATTGGCAAATAGTTATAAAAATAATGTGAATATAACGAGCTTAATTAAAAAGATTATTACGGTAGATGTAAATAAAGAACATCAAGAAAACAAAGGGCAGGGAGGTGCTCAAACAGATCCTAGAAATTTGCAGGATGCTGGTGTTGGACAAAGGCAATTTGGAGGAAAGGGAAGCCTTTCTTATTTGCATAAATTACTTCATGTATTAAAAGCCAATGGTGGAAATACGTTCGTTGATTTAGACGTGACGATTCGTAAAATAATTCAAAATGTTCAAAGTATGACAAGTGAAACAGATATGGGAACACTAGATAAATAGATGTTACATTAAAACAATTCCATAAATGATTCGGGAAGTTATTATTTAATCGCTACTACATGACTAACTTATTCTTTCATCGTTACTAGGTGTTTAAAATAAAATATGTTGAAAATTAATACAAAAAAAAGCACTTCTTTCATTGTTGCCATGCTGAGTTATTTAGAGAAAGTAATACAGCATAGAATGGAAGTTTTCTTTAGTCAGGATAAAGTTTTTTCTTTTCAAAATCTTCCCAGTTTGAATGGACATCAAGAAAGATTAAATACGATTTTTCATCATTTTGAT
>JBCCJE010000598.1:0-4240 GCA_039027925.1 Bacteroidota bacterium | reverse complement strand
TTTTATTTTTTGAAAAAAGGTTTGATTTTTACGATTCCACCATCTTATGAGAAAATTTAAGAATGATAAATTCCGCAGGACGAACTACCGCCATCCCTATTTCTACGATCATCCGACCTTCTAAAATATCAATGGCTGACATGGTTTGGTCTAATCCAACTTTCACGTAAAATGCTTGCTCGGGGGTAGCCCCCTGTAATGCGCCTGCTCGCCATTGGAGGGTGAGAAAATTTTCGATCATAGACCGAATGGTAATCCAAGTATTCGCATCATTAGGTTCGAATACAAACTGCCCCGACGCTTTTTTTACGGACTCTTCTACCATATTAAAAAATCTTCGAACGGAGATATATCGCCATTCGTTATCATTACCAGCTAGCGTTCTTGCTCCCCAAATTAAAGCAGGCCCTCGACCAACAAAAGACCGAATCGCATTAATGGATTTTCCAGAAGTGACATCCACATTCAATACTTCTTGGTCTTCGTTAGAAATTTGAATTTCGGGTCGTACCGCAAAATCAATCCCTACATTTGCTGGGGCTTTCCATACGCCTCTACTAGAATCTACACTAGCATATACTCCAACTACCGAAGAAGATGGGGGCAATAACATTTCAATATCATTTACCGCTGTCTTAGCTTGATTGAAGGCAGCATTGAATGTTCCCTCTAAATCAGCAAGAGGCCCATTCATTGCGTCATTGCCTCCTACGTGGTTGACCATTACATCTGCAATATCATAGTCATAATCATAAGTGGTAAAAACTCTAGGATAGTAACAAGCTCCATATTTAGAAGTGTCCACTGTACCGAAATCATAATTTCGGAAAGCTGTAATATTTGCATCAGGAGTATCCGCATCATCTGCCATGTAAATATCCATCACCGTAAATCGATCTTGAAGTAACTCACATTGATCCAAGGCGGCTTTTTGTAGGCCATAATAATTATTTGCATTGGAAAGCCCTAACCCATCAGGGAAAAGTATTAGAGTAACTTCATCTACTTTCGCTACTTCATCTAGTCCTCTCTCTAAATCACCTGCATCAATTGGATTAGAATAATCGCCAACTGAAACGATATAACAAGGCCCTCCACCATTAGCAAAAAATGCTCTTAATGAATAATACATCAAATATGGAGACGGATTATTGATTTCACCAAAAACATCTAAAATCTCATTATCTGCATTCGTATTTATGGTTACTGTAATTCCCTGCTCATTAGCTCCATCACCGAAATATCTTTCGTACTCTAGTAATGATTTAATACGAAATGGACGATCTCGAAGGTCGCCCTCTGTTCGTAACCTTGCATGGTGTGTGTAACCAATGAAGGCAGGAATAGCAGTTTCCACTTGGGCAACCGATGGAGGAAATTTTCGAATTTCTTCTACGTAAACACCTGGGGTTTTGTATGAGCTTGCCATAATTAAATTTGATTTTTGACTAATTTATTTATTTTTATAAAGCATTGATTTTCAATCATTTAAACACTTAAAACTTTAGCTACTTTCCAAAATGGGCAAATAAGTTTCTGTAACGTACTTAGTTTTATCTGCACTCATTTTTATCATCAGGTTGCTAGGAGTAGGAAGTTTGTGACCTTCCAACTCGGGAAGGGACTCACTCGGAAAACGACTCAACGGAAATGATTTTTTAGACGTGACTATTTTTTGCGCCTCCGAAAAATCAGTATTTGCGGGGTCAATAGTAATATTATCCGCTGTATGCAAAATGTACTGCCAGTAAGTCGCTCTACTTTTTACCCGAATCTCGAAAATTGGATGTTGTACAGTATTGTCTTCTACTCTTAATTTTCCATCATCTTCCAAAATTCGATACGTCCCTAACTCCTGTTGATGAGCAATCGCAATCACTCCCCAATCTTGCGCGTCGTATATTTCATCCTCTACATGAACCTTCCGAGTTGTGTTGAGGTCATCGCTAATCACTAAAAGGGTATATTCTCCAGAAGGTACATTACTCAATTTATCATCTTCAAATTTTCGAAAGTCAACCGTTACGGCGGTTTTGCCATTCAAATTATTTTTGGAAAAGGAGGCTTGTTCCGTGTTGTCGGGACGAAGCAGACTAAACTCAATATCATTCACCGTAATTCCATTGTTAGGAATGATCTGATAACTAAACTTGGATGGTAATAATCGCCTGTCCGTTTCGCTTACATTTTTTACATTATCCAAATCTGTCCAAAAATTACTGTCCGTAGGAGGATTCGTTCCATCTGCATTTTGAATGGCGATTTTTAAATCAGTTCCATCCAAGATTACTTCTCCCATTTCGTAGGGTCGCTCTTCATTAAAATTGAGATGAGGCAAACTCAACGTTGGTCCAAACGATTTGTCGTCGGTAGTTTGTAAATCATCCAACTGCTCAAAATTGGAAAAATAGAAATTAGCTCTTGTCGTTGGTTTTAATTTGACATTAGAAACATTAGTCCAGTTCGAATTTTTCAACTTCATTTTAAAATGAAAGGTAGTTCCAATATCAATCGGTAAAAAAGGGAATACTTCGCCCGTTGCGTTAGTTCTTGTCTCTACACCTACTATAAATCCCCACGGCGTGATTTTAAATTTTAACCGATGGTTTTTCAATATTTTTTCACATGCCTCGGTAGGCTCTATTTTTAAATCACTAGCAATATTAAAATTGTTGGCAAGTAATTCCTCTGCTTTTTGTTCTTGAGTTTTTCCATAAAATGCTATCTCATTTTTTAGATGATAGCCATGCAGAATCCGCACCTCAAAAAGAATATGATATTTAATTACGAATGCCATAAGTTCAATTGACGGTTTCTCTTGATTGAATTTCGGTGATGACTCCCGTTCCTTTGAATACTTGCTCATCTTTGATTTCTACTAGCCGAGCTTTGTACATAGCAAATGGGACTTGCTTTCCGCCCAAAGATCCCCACAGATGATTAATCTGTTCAAATGTCAATGTGTACAAATCCATATGTACTTTCATTTTTTCGAGATTTTTTAAAAGTTCTGTACTGTTATCGGTAGAAAAAGAAGGAGAATTATTGAGGGTGAAAATTTTTCTATTTTGAAAAAATTGGATCACTAGACCTAGCTTATTTAAAGCGTTTTTGTAGCGGGCGGCACCACTAGCTGCCATTACACTCGAAAAAAGAATGTAAAGATTTAGAAATACGGGCGGGTGCAAATGTTCCATGCTGCCAGTAAGTTGATTACGCCTTACGGTACTGATATTCTTCAAAGCACTTTCCTCCTCAATATTGACCAATGAGATAATGATAGAGTCGGTCAAAGCGTCGGCATTATTTTCCATCTCTGCAATGTTATCTAATTTAACAGATGAAGCGTTACCACCATTCAATTCAACAAATTGGGCAAGCTCACTTTGGATCATATTTAAGGCATCATCTATCATTCGTTTATGAATTAGATTAGGGTATCAAATTTTTTCAAAAACCTCTAAAAAATCACCTTCCGCCAAAAGATGCTGAACAATCAATAAAATGTTATCCTCGGTACAGCTATCAATGAGGATCATATTTTTTTCCCAAAAATATTTTCCTCCCAAAAATTCCCTAGTCTCAGCGTGGGCTATTCGCTGTGCTTCAACTTTGTAAAAAGTAGTGAAAGCTGCTATGTATTTTTCACCATTATTTAAGTGGACTATGACCTCTGTATTTGTTTTATCATCCTCCTCATATCTAGTTTGGTGAAAATCTTTTGTCAGAAAAATTCTTTCTACTTCAGCAATCATTACTTGTTATTTAATCTTGAAATTCTAAAATAGAAGTAGGATATACAATCTAAATTTGAGGAAAGGATAAGTTGAGAGAAGTAACGGTCAAAGACAGCATTTAACGGAGGAGCGAATTTTTAAAATCCCTGAAAACAAACCTCTATACTAAAATTATTTTTTTATAATAGAAATAAAAATACGTTTTGTACCTCCCAAATGGTAATTTGTGGCGAATCAGATACTTATCTCAAGCCTAAGGTTGAATGTTCGGTCGGAAGGACTTATCATTGTACTGAAAAACAAACGAGCATGATCTCACTTTTCTCATATAGTAGTTTTGCTGCTTTTCATAATCCAACTTTTTTTACCTGAGCAGCAATATCTTTTGCTACAAACAAATTATAATCTCTTTGCCTTTTCAAGTCCTTTGAAAAGGCTTTTTTTATGACTTATCTCTTCCCCTATCTGGTTCACAAGCTCCGCAGTTGATGCACTCATCAGTA
>JBCCJE010000597.1:0-4245 GCA_039027925.1 Bacteroidota bacterium | reverse complement strand
TACACTCCTTAAGTTGATAGGTAACATACGCATCTTTTACCTTTATTTGCTCAGTTACATTTTTCAGTACTGCTCCTTTCTTATATTCATCTGTAACCTGAACTGTTTTAGTTTTAGTTCTAAATTTTACAGCTTTTTTATTCCACTCTCTGTAACCATTACTAAGTTGTATTTGAACCTTATGTGTCTTATACCTAATTTTAGGTTTTTTAGGTGGTAATTGTCTCGGTTCTTTCTTTGGAGGAGTATTTTCAGTTTTCGTAGGCGATGGTGTTTCCTCTTGATCAGGTTTTTCATTACTCTCAGAGTTTGGCAGTGGGGATGTGCTCGATTGCTCGTTATCAATTACAACCTCTTCCGAGGTGGATCTGACCTCACTATCTACCTCTTGGGGATACATTTTTATCAAAATCAATACAGCAATGGCTAACAATGCTGTTAGAAGAATAACTATACCTGCTTTCCAATATTTTTCTAAATAAGATTTTTCTTCCGTAATATTACTGTTATTTTTCCTGTCATTCTCTTTTGGAATATCGAGGTTGACATTTGTTATCCCTTCTTTTTTAGCTTTATCTTTTTGAGAAGGATTAGCTTGATGAGGAATTTTAGTTGATGTATTAGGAAATGAGTTTGATTCATTCGTAGATGTTTCAACATATACGTTATGGTCAATTCTAGAATTTAACTGATTCAATATCTGCTGTGCTTGATTCCTAATTTCTATTGCTCCTTCTAAATTTGGTGTAAGTAGTCTTAAAAACTTTCGTAAGGCAAACTCTCCTGATTGAGCCAAAAACATCTCTTTTTTATATTCCAATAACTGACCTATATTCAATACTTCTTCATAATGTGGTTCTGATTCATAAGTGTCAACAAACTGGTTGACTAAGTGTAGTTTTACTTTTATAGATTTAAGGTCATCATCTTTAGCTTGATCAATTTTAGCCCAAAGCAAGTCAGCTCGTAAGGTTTTTATTTTAGCTTTGGCAGTTGCAGCGTACTTACCTTCTGGGTACGTTAAAAGAAAAGCCTGTAAGGCTTGAAGCGTCCCTATGGTTTTGCTTTCCTTCCAGTCAGATAATTCATCTCTTTTTAGATGAAAAACAAACTGTCCCCCTCGGTGACCATTTACCTTTAAAGGCTCTCCCCGAGGAGTTTGGTGCGCATTAGCAGATACAACCTCCAATACATTATCACAAAGTTCTGCCACACCTATTGATTGAGTAGCATTTTTAAGTTGGTATAAAAGACTCTCCGCAAAAGGACTGTTATGTCCACTTATGCCATCATTAACTACTTCGTTTCTTCCAGCGGTCAATCCCCACCTTGAAGGATCTCTTTCCTTCCGCATAGCAGCATTCCTTCCTAAATTCACAGCAAATAGAGTTCCTGAAAAACAAGAGTCGATCATTAAGAAAATATGATGAGACTTAATCGAATTGAGAATTCGTTTAATCATACTGTTGGGAACATATTGATCTACTTTTCCTGCTTCTGCCTCAATAGGAATCCAATAACCTTCATCAAAAATAGAATCAAACTCGCCGTGCCCTGAGAAATAAATAATGACATTATCCGCTGAGGTAGTACGCTGAGCCAAGTCTCTAAAGGCAGCATAAATATTTTCCTTAGTCGCTTCTTTATCGAATAGGGTTTTAGTAAAGTCTTTTTTAAATTGAAATTTTTTCAGCAAGACATCTACCATATCCTTAGCATCTTTTACCGCATTATTTAACTGAGGAAAATGAGCGTAGTGGTCTATTCCTATAACTAGAAGGTAGTTATTTCCTTTGGGTAAATTATTAGAGGGCTTAGGACTATTGAACCCCATTCCTTTGGTTACACTAGTGGGCATATCTATGTTTTTTTAGCAATTCATGCTTTCTCTAGTATGCCGCTAACAAAATACGTATTCTATTTACATATACATAAAAAATATAGATATTTCTTGTAAGTATCCTTTTAAAAAAATAAGGTGTGATACAATATCACTTATCTTCCTTGTATTCCTTGATCCACTCTAATTCATCCCGCTCTATTTCTTTAGGCCCATCAATTCCATAATCAATAATATCTCGACTACGGACATACGGATACGCTTCTTCCGTTTCTGTCTCAGATGTAAAAGCAATGTTAAGTGATCTACTCGTGATTGTTCCAACTCCTCTGGAGGTTGGTTTTTCTTTTACCTTTTCTAATTGTAAACAAGTTTGGACTAGGGTCTTGCCTGCTTTTTCTAGCGCTTCATCTAATGCAGGATCTTCTCCTTCCCCTCCTATGTTCCATACTTCTAGCTGTAGCTTTTGATAATTAGCTTCTGCTGCTGCGTAGGCTTTGGTAGCTGCTTCTAAGGTGAGATTAGCAACACCTTTATGTTGGACACCATTGATGATGCGCTCCCAATCTAAAGCGGGACCTATATCGTATTTGTCCTTACGGAAATTCACATGAGATACGATTCCATTAAAATTAATCACCGACTGCGTGGTTTCGTACCTTTCCTCTTTTGGTAAAAATGTGCGAGGAATGTTATAAGTCTCCGTTAAGTAGCGAAGCAAATGAATGAGGGATTGATACTGTGCATCTGTAAATGTTGCGTAGTATCGATGTCCTCGATAAGGTTGATCTAACTCGATATACTGATCGGTATCTTCTTTGGAGCAATATACATCTACTGGATTACCTTTTCTTCGAGAATAGTAAGTCTCTAGGTTATCTCCTTGAGGTACTAAGTAGCCATAGTTAGATAACTCAATCCCAATAGATTTTTTACTTTGCATTTTATTCCCGCCTAAAGCATTGCGCCCTAAATGATAAGACCAGTAGGCGGAAGAAAATAACTGATATATCGTTCCATCTCTGGCGATAACAAAAGCTACAGAAACATGATAGTCTCTCTTTGTCAAGGCTCGAAGGTCACTTGCCAAATGCCCTACGGTATGGTGTAAGACTATTTTTTCTTTTTGGTATTTACCGCCGTAATAATAGCTATTGTGTCCCGCACTAGGGCGACAGGTAAAACCTTTGAGTTCTTCACCATCTTGTGGGATGGGGATAGCAAAAGATTGAAGAGTAAAACGGTTGGTGCTACCGTTGCGGTAGTTGGATTCGAGGTGGGGGATTTTTTTGTGGTGCATGAATATTAATTACTTTTTAAAATTGAAGTCTCAATTTATCCAATTTTGTATTGGATTATGAAATTACTTTCTGTCTATTTCTCCCAAGTTAGCTGGATATTCTATACCATTAATTTTTACTTTTACATTCATTTTTTCAAAATCAGATTGAACAAAACCTTTAATTTCAAGAATTAATCTTAAAAATGACAAAGATCTTAGACCACTAAGAATATGATTATTTTCTCTTCCAATATGACCATTTTCCGTTTGCAAAATTCCAGCTTTTTCAATTGCATTTCCTAAAATAGTTCCTTTTATATGAGTATTATAATAATATGGAAAGTCGTTGGTGGAGCCTTTGTGAAAAGCTGTGCCTTCTGGGTCAGTTGTAGAATGAATCTTTATTTTTGACTCATCCATTGATGCTTGAGACATTCTGTATTGTTCAAATAGTTGAATAATATCTTCGTATTCGAGAGGGGCAAAGTAATATTCAAAGTCTTTTGTTCTAAAATTTTGCATTTTTTTTAGTAACTTATCATCAGGCAAAGTTTTGAACTCATCTCTGAGTTTTTGTGGAATCATAGTTTCTTTATTAATACCTACTCCTTCTAGGTCAAAATAGGAAGAGAAGTCTGAATTACCTTCCAATAATCTTTCAATTATTTTATCAACATTAATTGAACTACTAAATGACTCTATTTTATCTGCTAATTCGTGATCTTTTAACGATTCTGATGCTCTAAGAGTATTTAAACCTTTGGCACTAAAGCTACTAGAATTGAAAAGGTTTTTTGCAATGATTGGTTGCTTTGATTCAAT
This sequence comes from Bacteroidota bacterium, assembly GCA_039027925.1. Taxonomy (GTDB): domain Bacteria; phylum Bacteroidota; class Bacteroidia; order Chitinophagales; family Saprospiraceae; genus CAJQQY01. Next base: position 301 of record JBCCJE010000597.1, on the reverse strand, counting down.
TGGTTTGGTTTCTGTTTTTTGTTCTTTTTGCATCTCTTCTGTATCGCCTACTGATGTATCAATTTCAGAATTCGCTGTGACTACTAATTGAATTTCATCACCCATTAAATTGTTATCTAAGTCCTGATGATGAACTTCAATATCTAAATCACCTAGTTGATTAAATTTTTTTGGCACAACTATATCTAAACTCGGTATTCCTCCCTTATTCGTTTTAATTTTAAATTTACCATCGTTTCTAACCTCGACACCATTATGACTGAATTGAGTATAAAGTTCTTTATTCCCAACGCTAATTTTG
>JBCCJE010000596.1:0-4247 GCA_039027925.1 Bacteroidota bacterium | reverse complement strand
GTGTAAGCAGCCAACTCCGGTGCAGGAGCTAAATCTCGCTGTGGATATTCTCCAACTTCTAACAATGCTTTTGCAGATTCTGGTGAATTTTCAAACCTATTTCTTTCTTCTTCAAAATAGACCAATAATTGATTTAGCTCATCCTCTTGAATTGCCCTCGAAGTAGCTAATTGAAACATCATCGCAATCCGATCTGCGGTCGCCTCTTGTTCTTCAATACTTCGATAGGCTAGTACTCTTGATGCCTCCACAATCTGAGGATCGTTGAGCATCACCAATGCTTGTAGCGGGGTACTTGTAGATTGTCGTTTGACGGTACAAATATCTCTGGACGCAGCGTCGAATGTCATCATGCTGGGCGGAGGAACAGTGCGTTTCCAAAAAGTATAAATGCTCCTACGGTAAATTTTTGATCCTTTGTCCTGAATATATTTAGCTAAACTTCCACCGCCACCGCCAATGGTCTCTGCCCACAGCCCGTCGGGTTGGTAAGGTTTAACACTTGGTCCTCCAATGGTTCTATCCAAAAGTCCGCTCGTAGCCAAGGCGTGATCACGAATCATTTCTGCGGACAAGCGCAGTCGAGGGGCGCGTGCTAGTAAATTATTTTCAGGATCTATTTCTTGTAATTGTTCTGTTACTTTGGAAGTCTGCTGATAAGTGGCAGACATCACGATGGTTTTTAGGATGGCTCTTTGATCCCATCCATTTTCCATAAATTCCATTGCCAACCAATCCAATAGTTCAGGATGGGTAGGGAGGGATCCTTGGTTACCAAAATCATCGGGGGTGGCTACGATGCCCCGACCGAAACATTGTTGCCAAAGGCGATTCACCGTCACTCTAGCCGTTAGCGGATTTTCTTTGGAAAATAACCACTTGGAGAGTCCTAGCCGATCGTTGGTAAATTTATCATCAAAGCCCAAAATATTTTGCGGCATTTCTGGATTTACAGGTGTAGTGGGTTTGTCGTAAGCCCCACGATTCAGAATGTACGCTTGTCGTTTTTGGGGCATTTCCTCCATGACCATTAGCGGTATAGTATCCATGCCATCAAGATTTTTGATAAATTTTAACTGGTCTTCAATCTCTTCTTTCGTCAAAGTAATGTAAGGCTTGGGGATAGCCCCGTATGGTTCGATAAGTCCTTGTTCGGGCACATTATTAAAAAAGCTAAATAGACTGAAATAATCTTTTTGGGAAATAGCATCGTACTTATGATCGTGACATTTAGCACACTCGAAGGTTAGCCCAAGGAAAGCCGTACCGAAGGTTTGAGTTCTGTCTGATACATATTCCACCCGATATTCTTCGGGGATGACTCCCCCTTCCTGCGTTATTTTGTGGTTGCGATTAAAAGCAGTAGCGATGATTTGCTCCCTCGTGGGATCAGGCAAAAGGTCACCTGCCAACTGCCAAGTGACAAACTCGTCGTAAGGCATATTTTTCTTAAAAGCGTGAATGACCCAATCTCGCCACGGAAACATGATTCTTTCCAAGTCATCCTGATAGCCGTGAGAGTCTGCGTATCTCGCCAAATCTAACCATCTAGTGGTCATCACCTCTGCGTAGGCATCAGAGGATAACAATCTATCTACAACTTTTTCAAATGCGTCAGGGCTTTCATCTTTGAGGAAGTTATCAATTTCTGCTAGGGTAGGAGGGAGTCCCGTGAGGTCAAAGGAAACCCGTCGGATCAAATTCTCCTTCTTGGCAGCACCTAGCGACTGGAAACCTTGGCTTTTTAATTTGGCTAATACGAAATTATCAATAGGATTGTGAATCTTTCCTTCCTCTACTTTTGGTATTTCTGGTTTTTCAATGGGTAAAAACGACCAATGTTTTTTCCATTCCGCACCTTGCTCTATCCATTTGGTCAGTAATTTTTTTTCAAAATCTGTGAGCGTTAAATTGGATTCGGGGGTAGGCATCACATCGTGTGGATCTTCCGAGTAAATTCTTTGGATTAAAGTACTGTTTTCGGTATCGCCCGGAATCACGGCGTGATGATCTTTATTTTTTCCTAACGCTGCTAGTGCACCTTCTTCCGTATCCAAACGAAGTCCAGCCTCCCGAGAATTGGCATCAGGACCGTGGCAAGCAAAGCACCGATCAGAAAGGATGGGTTTGATGTGAAAATTAAAATCTACTTTTTCGGGAACTACTTGTTCGTGTAGGGCAGCTACAACGGGCGTTGAAGCTGAATTATACATTCGGGGTAAAAGAATTAACAATGCAATTACAAAAATCGAAATTGCAACGAGGGGTCTTAAGAATCGTTTTTTCTGATAGCTCATTTTACCGAAAAAATTTTAAAATTATGAGCCTGTCTAGCAAGCGGAGCAGGCGGGTTTAGAATTACAATTGAATCTGATCTTTAGTGATTATCAACACACCTTTAACTTCGGAAAAATGGATTTCCTAAAGTCTAGTTAGTTATAACATTCTAGTATTTCGGATGTCTGAAAAGTCTGGTTTTACTTCTTTTATCGTATCGCATTAGATTGATGCGCTTGTATTACTTTGTTTACATTTACTAAGCTTCAAAAGTTTGGTAAACGTTTTTTATATATAATTTTTGGTAGGAAGTTGATTTCTTTCCTATACTTTTATAAAGAATGATATTTGGTTTTGTTCAAAAGTTGAGGTGTAGTTATGTTGTTTTTTTTCAAAAACGAATAACACTCTATTCGGAAACGTACCGTACCTCTGGCACTCGGATGTGAGTGAACTTAGAATCTTCAATGCTGCCGATATATTGTCACTCTCGGACTCTTCAAGTTAAAGAGCACCAGAGGTGCGACATATGGGTAGTAAAATTGAAATTTTATATAATCTTAAAGCCCCAGAGGGATGACACCTAACAATCAACTTACGTCCATAAAACGCCTTTATAAATTAACAACTTTTAACCTGTAACCTCTCTTTGTAAATATATTGTTTTTGTTTTCAAAAACGAATAAGGTCATTTATTTCAATCTTCTAAGAACGCCTGATTTTTATCAATAAGCGCAATCCTTTGCTGGACACAGTCGTAAGTCCTTCCGGCATCCTCCGGAGTATTCATGATGTAATCCAAAAGTTTTTCGATCGTGGTCGTAGCCACGTGCATCCGTGTATCCGAGGAAGCATAATAAATAAATACATCTCCATTTTTACGGAGTACCCATCCATTGCTAAACACCACATTGGAGACATCGCCTACTCGCTCCATACCCATCGGGGCAATAAAGTGTCTCCCCGGTTGGCGAATCACCTTCCACGGTTGATCCAAATCACAAAGGAAAAGGTAGAGGACGTATCGAAGTCCAGCGGCAGTTCTACGTACTCCGTGTGCCAGATGTAGCCAGCCTTCTTTTGTTTTTAACGGCGCTGGTCCCAATCCGTTTTTGACTTCTTTTACAGTGTGGTATTTTTTGGGATCAATAATAATTTCGTTGTCCAATTTTGGATAAAGAATATCTTGACACGTTCCCCAACCAATGCCGCCGCCGCCACCAGTCTCAATGAATCCATCCATGGGGCGAGTATAAAAAGCATATTTCCCATCCACAAATTCGGGGTGCAAGACACAGTTGCGCTGTTGGGGAGAGGAAGAAATAATATCTGGAAGTCGCTCCCAGTTGACTAAGTCCTTGGTGCGCGCCATGCCGTTTCTAGCAATGGCAGCAGACGAATCGTAGGGTTTGTCTTTATCTTTTCGTTCGGCACAGAACAAGCCATAGATCCATCCATCTTCGTGTTCTACCAAGCGAATGTCGTACACATTCATATCGGGATCTTCCGTCTGTGGCATCACGGTGGGATAGTCCCAAAATTTAAAATTATCTACGCCGTTGGTGCTTTCCGCAATTCCAAAAAATGATTTGACATCATTACTTTCGATACGTGGCATCATTAGAATTTTCCCATTCCATTCTATCGCCCCCGCATTGAATACCGAGTTAATTTCCAAACGCTCCATAAAATGCGGATTCGTTTCAAAATCATAATCGTATCGCCAAAATACGGGCGTGTGTAGCGGGGTCAGCACGGGATACTTGTACCGATGAAAAATCCCATTATAGTTTTGATTGATCCTCGGATTAGCACGAGTGACTAACGCATCGTGTTCTTCGAGGATTCTCTTTTTCCTTTTTTGAAATGTGTTCTTGTTTGCTATTACACCAACCATTTTTGTGGATTGAGAATTAAGATTATGGATTATGGATTATGGATTATGGATTATGGATTATGGATTATGGATT
>JBCCJE010000595.1:0-4248 GCA_039027925.1 Bacteroidota bacterium | reverse complement strand
TAAAGCCAAATTATGGAGCTTTCGTTGGCTTTAAGAACTTGTGCTTTACCTATTTGCTATCCCGCGAAGTTCTCAAAGCATGGAGCTAGGTAATTACGAATTTTTTCTTACAAAAGGATTCCAAATTTCTGCCGTAGGTCTAATGATGAATGCGAAAAAAACTGCGGGGGGAATTTTGAAATTACCCCCGCAGACTGCCATTAAGTTGACGATATTCCTCCTGTCCTTACTACCTTAGCTCTTCAAAAAATTCGATCAACTCATTGAGCACATCAACTATTCCTTCGATGTTCCTTCGCTCGTTTTCGGGTTTCGTCTCCTCCATAAATTTTAGCGAATGGCGTATGAATTCCATTTGCAGTATTTCACTCAGCCGATGTCGCTCGGAAGCTCCTCCTAATTGCCAAGCCACTCGGTAATCCGCTTTGATTTCTTCTGCCAGTTGCCTACGAGTCTCCTCTTGCGCATCATCCATCAAGAAGAGGAGTTTGGCTTGTTTAAGATTGACGGGACGTACCTGATCCCAAAACTCCTTTTCGTCTTTTTCGTTTTCCGCAATCTTTTTTAATTCTTTTTGGATAAATTTTAGTGGATCATTTTCCAGCAGGCGATTCATGTCCGCAATGGATTTTGGATCATTGATGATGCGCTCGGTAATGATCCAACTCGTCAGCGGATAAATATCTTGACTCAATGCGTACCCTTTTTTGTATTGAACAGCAGCCTGCCTGAGCGCATCTTTTTTATCCTTATCACTAGCTGTAATCATCGAACGCCTTTTTTGAATACCCGCCATGATAAAGTGCCGCTCGGCAGTTGGCCCCAACCTCAGCAAATCGTTCATTCGGGAGAGAATCAACTTTATGGTATCCCGAATCATTTTAGCTGTTTTTCTACTCAGCGATCCCTTGGCTTTCATTTCATTATCATAAATGTCTTGTAGGTGTTTCATTTTGTTGGAGCACCATTGTTCGAGGGTACGCACGGAATAGTCTGCCCGTTGTTCTTGAAATAGCTGATCGTACTTTTCAAAAGCGATGTCGTAAACGCCCAGTTCGAGATAGGCTTGAATCTCTATTTCGGAGACGATGGCATTTCGGAGTCCCGAAGCGTCTATGCGTTTGGAGATAATCCCCAAATCCGCAACGAAGTCTCTTTCCCTTTTTCGGGAGGATTTAGAATCATCAATCACGTTTTCGAGATCAATCAGGATTTCTTTTTCGAGGATATAGGGTTCTTCATTTTGGGTATCCCATCTCTTCCTTTGTAGGGTATAAAATTGATCGCCGTAGCATTGGTAAGCCCCCCAGGTATTGGTATTCGGAAATTCTCGGAAGCAAGCAGATCGGGCTGCTTTGACGGCTTCGGCAAACATTTCGCCCCTGAGCATCGCTTCGTAAAATACTTGGGCAAAGCGTTTGGCGGCAGCATCGTTGACTGCCCAACCCGCTACGACTACTGCCTTCACACCATTTTCTATAAATTGTACACCGATATTTGCCGCCAATTTATACTTGCTACGGAAGTGCGCTTCTTGTTCGGGATTCACTTGCCCCATGTAGCAACTATTAATAAAAACCAACTCGGGCGTAGAACTGATTTGATCAATCTCGGCAGCCGTCAACACAATGTTATTAGAAAGTAGAATACCCGTTTTTTTATCCTCGCCGTAGTCAATCACTCCGTGACTAGCGATGTGAATGATCTTGTACTCGTCGTATAATTTTTTAAAAATCTCCTTGAACGGTTCGTTGATCTTAGTGGTGGTATCGTAGTTATGTTGATTGAGTAGATTATCCACAATCTGAGCCTCTACCCTAGCCTCGGGCAATTGGGGAATCCCCGATGTTTGATCCAAAACGGGATCGCCGATGATGAGTGCTTTTTTGTTATTGACGGGTTTTATTTTTCTTCGATCATCGCGCGTAGCGAGTTGCCGAATCATGCCCGCAGATACCACGATGGGTAAGGTAAGCTTTTCGTCGTAGTTCAACAGTTCCCACGGAAAACTAGCAGTCGTCTTATCCAAGATCAGCAAAATGTTCTGCTGATTTCTGAAGGAAATTTTAAAATCATTAGGGATCAATAGTTCAAAAATAGTCTTCGTCAGTTCTCGATCCCAGTTCGTTTGTTTCTTATTATCTGCCAACAGCGCATCAATGATTTGCAGGTTGGCGAACGATTCTCTTTTTTCGACAACGGCTCTACCCGTGGAAGAACTGAATCCCATGTACTTAGTTTGTTTGACAGGATCTTCTTTGATAACTGCGGTGATTCTTTTCCACCATTCCTTCTCGTCGCTCAGCGGAAGGTACGATCTAGCACCATCCACTTCGTTGATGGGATACTCTAAATCTATGTTGTAAAAACTATTGTTATGATTAATCTGATGCAACTGATAAAAAGTATCATCCGCCCGATCTTTGTACAATTCCACGAATTCAATTTCGGCAATCGAAGGCAAGTTGGATTTTGCCTTATTCATCTGATGTATTTTTTTATTGGCATTGATGATACCTTCTAGTATGGCATTAATCGAGTTGGTGAGCGATAGATTGGCGTAGCGACTACCGATCAGGAGCGTAGAAATTCCCACGTAATCTCCTTGCTTTTTTTCTCCATTTTTATTGACTGATAAAATATATTCTAAACAACCCAACTCAATAGTTCTACTCAGCAAAAAAGGTGTGAGTTGTTCTACTGCACCTAGTCCCACCACTACTGCGCCGAGGTCATTTTTTTTATCAGGCAAATGGACTAAGTTAGTGCCAATGGGGCCGGGGTACAATCCGATAGCTTCCCGTTGGGATAGTTTTCTTTTCAATAAATAATCCACAACGTACTCGGCACTCACGATACCATCATCCTTAAAATGCCCCACCATCAATGGAAATTTGGAGTAGCGGAGGTGTCCATTTTTGACCGTCACTCGGATAGGTGCTTTTTGATATTTGGCTTTGGATTGGTAAATTTCTTTGGTGTTCAATCCCAGTATTTGCTTACCCAGAATGTTGACATCGTTGGTGAAAACTTCTTTGTTTTCTACAAAAACTGCCTGCGCCATAGCTCTTGTCGTCGGCGGGGTTTTGCTTAGTGTGGCCGTAGAACCCGTAGCTAAAATATCCCGAATGGCTTCGAAATAGTGGCTATCATTGGCCAACTCTCCGTGAACAGTAGGCATGTAAAAAACTTGATGGGCTTGTAGCTGCGGAGGGATTCCGTGTTCCCAAGTCACACTTCCGTCACCTCTGGGAGTACCTGTAAAAAAAAGTTGGAATCGAGTGAAAAGATTACGATTAGATACTTGTTCTAAAAAACGTGGAAGATCATACCCATTAAGCGTCGTACCCAAATAATCTTTACACACAAAATTAGAAAAAGTGGTATCCGCCTGCCCCGCAATGTAGTACACCTTGTCCAATTTCCAATCGTCGAAGCGGCGCACTTGATCTTTGTACGCTTTAAAATTATCGAGGTCTTGTTGCTCGGGGAGTTCCCAAAGCGAAGCCTTCGTCGTCTTTTGGAGTGCTTCCCACAGTTGTCTATTTTCAAACTCGTGGGCTTCCTCATAGATGGGCAGCAACTCCAACAATCCCGGATACTTTACAAAAATACCGAGGAGTTCTTGCCGACTTTGAAACAACGCCAAGCGGCTGATACTTTTGATTCTACTACCGATCCCCGTGATGATTTCGGGGATCAAATACGAACCTTGCCAAGGCGTACCTAGCAGTAAGCATCGAAATCCTGATCGTTGGTTGAGTTTTTCCCAAGTGCTACCGTGGTGCATCATCACATCCCGCACCACTAATCCTCCCATGGAGTGCGCAATGATCTGTAAGGTTTTCCCACCTACGAGTTGAGGTAATAATTCTGTTTCGATTTGGTCAGCTAAGTTTTTCCCAGCTTCCGTTAGAGACTTTCGCCAGTCGTAGGGAAAAACGACAACATCGTACTTCTCGCTGAGGTCTTCCACTATTCTAGCATAGGCCGAACCGACGAGAGACTTAGCCGTTATTTTGTCACTTTCGATAAAAAGATCAGCTAACGATCCAAAAGCCATCCTTCGGTAATTAATCCAAATTTCGCTATCACCTTCGTAGAGGTTAGACCCCATGATGCCGGGAATCAAAATAACGATGGGCTTTTCAAAAGAAGGTACTTGAGGTTCAACACTTCCGTTGGGCAGGACAGTAGAAATATTTCTATTTTTCTCCTCCCGAATCACCTCCTTGAATTGAGGAACCG
>JBCCJE010000594.1:0-4254 GCA_039027925.1 Bacteroidota bacterium | reverse complement strand
TTGCGCAAAATTCATAAAGTAGCCCTGTGTGGTGGTGCGGGTGGTTTTCTTCTCAAAGATGCGATTCGGCAAGGGGCGGATATTTTTATCACCTCCGATTATAAGTACCACGAGTTTTTTGATGCCGATGGAAAAATCATCATTGCGGACATCGGACACTACGAAAGTGAGCAATTTACGATTGAACTTTTACATGGTATAATCTCACAAAAATTTAGTAACTTTGCCGCCCATTTTACGGAGGTCAACACCAATCCAGTAAATTATTTGTGAGAACTACACACCTAACAGTACCAAAAATTTCTATTTTTAAATAAAAAATTTCAAAAATATGGCTGCCAAAGATTTATCAGTTGCCGATAAACTTAAACAATTATATGAACTTCAACTCATCGATTCTGAGATAGATCAGATTGCGGTGCTCAAAGGGGAGCTTCCGATGGAGGTAAAAGATTTGGAAGATGACATTGCGGGACTAGAGACGAGAAAAGGACGACTCGAAAGTAACATCGAGCACTTAGAAGGTGAACTCGGCAAGCACCGAGCAAACATCAGTGAAGCGGAAGCACTTATCGCTCGGTACGAAAAGCAGATGGACAATGTAAAAAATAATCGGGAGTACGATGCGCTTTCGAAAGAGCTAGAAATGCAGCGCTTGGAAATCCAATTATCCGAAAAAAGAAGTCGAGAGGCACACAGTCAGATTGCTTCGAAAAAAGAAACCTTGAAAAATACGGATGAGCGGCTAGACTCAAAAAACGAAGCTCTAAAAGAAAAGCGAGTCGAGCTAGAGCGAATTATTGAAAAGACCGAAAAGGAGGAAGCAAAGTTGATGAAGCAATCCGACAAAGCGCAAAAAGGTATCGAGGATCGCTTGATGAAGTCTTACAACAAATTGAGAAAAGCCTACCGCAATGGTTTGGCAGTAGCTACAGTACAAAGAAATGCCTGCGGTGGATGCTTCAATCAAGTACCTCCGCAAGTTCAATTAGAGATTTCTAGTAGGAAAAAAATTATCGCTTGTGAGCACTGTGGAAGAATCTTGGTGGATGATGATATTTTAGAAACTGTGGATGGGTAGGAAAAGTGGTCTTAAATTTTCAAATCAATAATAAGTGGTAATAGTTGTAGTGACTGTTACCACTTGTTGTTTTATAGCTTTTATAAGAGTAGCTACGGAGGACAATCCTTGATTTCTCAACTCCTTGTCTTACCTTTACGGCAAAAAAACGTATGAATATTTTACTACTCGGAAGCGGCGGAAGGGAGCACGCTTTCTCTTGGAAAATAACTCAAAGCCCACTTTGCAAAAAGTTATTTATTGCACCTGGTAATGCTGGCACGGCAAGCCTTGGAACTAACGTTGCCCTCAACATCAAGGACTTCCCCTTACTCAAATCGTTTGTTTTAGAAAATCAAATTGACATGGTCATTGTCGGTCCCGAAGAACCATTAGTCCTCGGGATTTATGATTTTTTTAAAAGGGAGGAGGCATTGAAAGATGTATCCATCATTGGGCCGTCGCAAGAAGGAGCGATGCTCGAAGGGAGTAAAGCCTTCGCCAAAAAATTTATGGCAGAACTAGATATCCCAACTGCAAGTTACAGAGAATTTGATGGAGACTCCGTGGAGGAAGGTTTAAGATATATTGCTACGCAAACGCCTCCAATCGTTCTCAAAGCAGATGGACTAGCTGCTGGAAAGGGCGTTTTGATTTTACCAACGGTGGAAGAAGCGCAAAAAGAATTCAAAGCAATGCTGAGTGGAAAATTCGGTAATGCGAGTGCTCGTGTAGTCATCGAAGCATTTTTGGACGGGATCGAATTTTCCGTTTTTGTACTGACTGATGGTAAAAATTATAAAGTGCTACCCGTAGCGAAGGACTACAAGCGCATCGGTGAAAATGATAAAGGACTGAATACGGGAGGGATGGGAGCGGTTTCGCCCGTTCCATTTGTGGATGAGGTGCTCATGCAAAAAGTAGAAGAACGAATTATCCAACCGACCATCAAAGGGATTCAAGCGAGAGGATTTGACTACCAAGGGTTTATCTTTATCGGATTGATTCGGGTCGGCGATGATCCTTACGTGATTGAGTACAATTGCAGAATGGGCGATCCCGAAACGGAAGTTGTTTTTCCACGCCTTAAAAATGACTTGGTTCAATTGTGTAAATCTATTACTAGTAGAACTTTGGATCAAGAAATTATCGAAATTGACGAAAGGGCTGCAACGACAGTTTTTCTAGTGTCGGGCGGGTATCCCGAAAAATACGAAAAAGGAAAAGTGATGACTGGATTGGAAAGCGTTGAGGATAGCATTCTTTTTCACGCAGGAACTCGGGAAGTAAATGGTGAAATTTTAACTAATGGCGGAAGGGTTTTGGCGATTACTTCCTACGGTGAAGATTTTAAAGCGGCACTAGCCATTTCCAAAAAGAATGCGGAGAAGATAAATTTTGAGGGAAAATATTTTCGCAAAGATATTGGTTTTGATTTGTGAAATCTGTTGTTTGGTAAATCTGAAATTACCCAACATGAAAATATTTTTCTCCTTCGTATTATTACTTTCTACCCTTTCCTTTTCAAAGAATTTTACTAGCTAGTTTCGAGGGGATACAATTATTTTATTTAATTTTATCGAAGAAGGGAAAATTCTAATATTTTATCCAAAATCAAACCATCAACATCACCATGAAGAAGCTGATTAATAAAGTAATGCGCCTTTATCTCAGTCAACGCTACCAGCGGATTCTTCATTTCATGGAGCACCCACATGAAGTGCAAAAGGCTGTTTTAAAAGAACTCATCCAATCTACGAAGCACACCGAATGGGGAAGAAAATATGGTTTTCAATCCATAAAAAACCAAAGCGATTTCGCAGAAAATGTTCCTATCCAAGATTACGAATCCTTAAAACCTTATATCAATCGTATGATGCGGGGAGCATCTGACGTACTGTGGAGTGGGCAAATAAAATGGTTCGCAAAATCTTCGGGAACAACGAGCGACAAAAGTAAATTTATCCCCGTTTCCAAGCGCAACCTAAAGAAATGTCACATCCAAGGTACTTGGGATGCTATGACACTTTTTTACCATAACCGAACGGATGCCCGTCAATTTGAAATGAAAAACCTAATCATGGGGGGTAGTTTATCCGATTTTGAAGACTATCCTAAAACCAAGATTGGAGATGTCTCCGCAATTATGATGGACAACATGCCGTACATCGGTCGCCCATTTTTCACCCCTGATGTTGAAACTGCGGTGATGCCTAAGTTTGACGAAAAATTAGAGCGCATGGCTCAGGTAACTGCTCAGGAAAAAGAGATGGTAACTATTGGAGGAGTACCTACGTGGACGATGGTTTACTTAGATCGAATCCTCGAACTCACGGGTAAACAAAACATGATGGAAGTGTGGCCAAATATTCAAGTGTATATTCATGGGGGCGTAAGCTTTGATCCTTACCGAGAACAATTCCAAAAATATTTCCCCTCCGAACAAATGCAGTACATGGAAATTTACAACGCCACGGAGGGTTTCTTTGCCATTCAGAATGACTTGAACACCCGTGATATGTTATTGCTTCTGGACAATGGAATTTACTACGAATTTTTGCCAGCCGACCAATGGGAGAAAGATCATCCGCAAGCGATACCCCTTTCGGAAGTGGAGTTGGGAAAAAATTACGCAATGGTAGTGAGTACCAACGCCGGATTGTGGCGATACATCCCCGGCGATACAGTCATGTTCACTTCCAAGACCCCTTACAAGATCAAGATCACCGGCAGAACCAAACAATTTGTCAACGCTTTCGGTGAGGAGGTCATGGTTTCGAATACCGACAAAGCACTAGCACAAACCTGCCAAGCCATGAATGCCATCGCAACGGAATACACCGTAGCCCCAATTTTTTTAGCAAAAAAAGGAAAAGGGGGACACGAGTGGTTAATTGAGTTTGAAAAAAGACCCTCTGATTTTCGGGCCTTCAATAAGTTGCTGGATGAAAATTTACAAAAAATAAATTCTGACTACGAGGCGAAGCGCTACAAAGGACTCGCACTCAACCAACTCACAATGAGAACCCTACCTAAGGGAACTTTTCATAATTGGCTAAAAGCCAAAGGCAAGTACGGCGGCCAGCACAAAGTACCTCGCCTAGCTAACCACCGAAAGTACGTGGACGAAATTTTAGATTTCTCGGAAGGGGTTTCTTATTAATGAATAATTAATAATGAATAATTAATAATTT
>JBCCJE010000593.1:0-4257 GCA_039027925.1 Bacteroidota bacterium | reverse complement strand
CTGGGGCAAATCAAGTATTGATAACGCCCCTTTTTAATGAAAATTTGAACGGACTATTGTATCACAAAATTTGCTTATAAAATTCAAATAAAATACTATCTGCAATCGACTGTAAAATTAGGGTGGAGCAGAGCAGTTCTATTAAATCAAATAAAAGGAAATGCTTATGGACACCAAATTACTGATGAAAAACAACATAATTTCGAAGCTGCGCTGCCTACTCATTTAGCAGAACAAGCACAAGAGGCTCTAAAAAGCGAGTATAATTTAGACTTTTTAGGCTTAACAAATGCTATTTCTGAAAGAGCTTTAGAAAATCAATTAGTAGAGCATATTAGAGATTTACTAATGGAATTGGGATTTGGATTCTGTTTTATCAGAAATCAATATCGGATCAAACTCAGAAATAAAGAGTACTTTTTAGATTTACTTTTCTACCATCGGATTTTGAAATGTTTGGTTGCAGTTGATTTAAAGGTAGTTGGTTTTGAGCCTGAATTTGCAGGTAAGATGAATTTCTACTTAGAAGTTTTAGATGATACAATAAAAGCAGATGATGATAATCCAAGTATTGGTATAATACTTTGTCCTGAAAAAGATGATATTGAGGTCGAATATGCTTTGAGAGCAAGTAGTAAACCGATAGGAGTTTCAGAATACAGGTTAACAACTGAATTACCTGATAAATTGAAGGGAAAAATTCCAACAAAAGAAGAGATCATTCAATCCTTGAAGAAAGCTAAGCGATTAGATTCGAATAAAGAATAAGACCTTAACCAATCTGCGTTAAAAAAGCGATAAATGAACATCATCCTAATAATTCAGAATCCTCTTTAGCTGCTTTCTCAGCCGCTCCATTGGCATAAAATCTTTTTCCAAAGTTTTCGCAAAAGGAACTGGCGTATCCAAACTCGCCGCCCGTAAAACGGGAGCATCCAAATACTCAAAACAATGCTCCGAAATCCAAGCCGATAGCTCTCCCCCTATCCCTCCAAACAAAGTATCTTCGTGAAGAATGATCACTCGATTCGTTTTCTGAACAGTTGCTTTTATCGCAGCGTAGTCCAACGGCAGTAGCGTTCGCAAATCAATAATTTCGGCATCTATCTGCATTTCTTCTACGAGGTCTTTTGCCCAATGAACCGTAGCCCCGTAGGTAAGGATAGAGACCTCCGAGCCTTCCCTTGCCGTAGCTGCTTTTCCTATTGCAACTGTGTAATAATCATCTGGAATTTCCGCCGAGAGACTTCTGTACAATGCTTTGTGCTCAAAAAAGATGATCGGATTAGGATCTTCAAAACTCGCTAATAACAATCCTTTTACATCGTACGGGTTAGATGGATAAACTACCTTTAATCCAGGAGTGTGCGCAAACCACGCTTCGTTACTTTGGGAGTGAAAAGGCCCTGCGCCAACCCCTCCGCCTGCGGGCATTCGAATAACTACGTCTGCATTTTCTCCCCAGCGGTAGTGTAGTTTGGCTAAATTATTAATGATCTGATTAAATCCACAAGTGACAAAATCGGCAAATTGCATTTCCACCATCGCCTTATAGTTTTTCAAACTCAAACCCAGCCCGATACCAATGATGGCACTTTCACAGAGTGGCGTATTCCTCACCCGCTCTTTTCCGAATTGATTAACGAAACCATCGGTAATTTTAAAAACTCCTCCGTATTCCGCAATGTCCTGCCCCATCAAAACGAGGTTATCGTATTTTTCCATAGCCAACCGAAGACCATCCGAGATAGCGTCAATGGTTCGTTTTTCAGTTTTATTTTTGGATGAAGGCTGAACTACTTTTTGAGTATGGGAAGCATAAACGTCTGCTTCTTCTGCTTCGGGAGTAGAAGTAACCATTTCGTACTCGGCAGCTTTAGCTAAACCTTCTTCTATCTCGGTTTTGATTTGTTCTTTTAAATTTTCAATTTTTTGCTCCGTCAAAGTTCCCTCTTCTAGCAAAAAAGTTTCGTAGTTACTCAAGGGGTCTTTAGCCGCCCATTCTTCCATCAATTCTTTTGGAACGTATTTCGTGCCGCTTGCCTCCTCGTGTCCTCGCATCCTAAAGGTTTGACATTCCAATAAAATGGGCTTGGGTTTTTTACGGATCTCCGTTGCCAATTTTTTGATAGTAGAAAAAACTTCCAAAATATTATTACCATCAATGGTGTAAGAGCGCATCCCGTAGCCCACTCCTCGGTCGGCTAAATTTTCACAGCGGTATTGCTCATTGACGGGGGTGGACAGTCCGTAGCCATTATTTTCGATGACAAAAATTACGGGGAGTTGCCACACGGCAGCGGTGTTCAAGGCTTCGTGAAATTCTCCTTCGCTAGTGCCACCATCTCCCGTGAAGGCTAAAGCTACTTTTCTTTCTTTTCCCAATTTATTGGCAAGAGCAACTCCACTAGCGAGCGACAACTGCGGCCCGAGGTGAGAAATCATGCCCACAATATTATATTCCATTGTGCCGAAGTGGAAGGAGCGATCACGTCCCTTCGTAAAGCCCGGCATCTTACCCTGCCATTGGCAAAATAGCCGATACATAGGAATACCTCTCGAAGTAAATACCCCTAAATTTCTGTGCATCGGAAACATCAACTCATCGTCGTGTAGTGCGGCAGTGGCTCCAACTGAAATAGCTTCCTGACCGATTCCAGAGAACCACTTAGATATTTTTCCCTGACGAAGAAGGATCAACATTTTTTCCTCAATCATTCGGGGGCGCAATAAATTCTCATATAGTTCAAGTAGAATTTTCTTGGAGATTCTTCCTTTTTTGTAGGCTATGGCTGATTTGGTAGTAGGCATTTTTTATTTTTTTCTTTACGCTGATGGCGTTTTATGGGAATCGAATTGTAGGTAAGATTTATACTAAATCTGATAATCTCTTGTTGCGTAGTAAAGGTAAAAGAAAAGGATGGTGAAGTCTTATCTTGTTTCAATTCGTTTTTCGACTGCGGTTAATAATTCATCTTGACTGTACGCCACACTAATTATTTTTCCATTCTTTTTATCTAATCGAATATATTTCCCTGCTCCTATATTTTCTTCGTATGAGCTTACTTTGGAAAAAGATTCAATACAATCCCAACTATGAGTTGTTGCAAATACCTGCACGTTAAATCTTTTGGTTAATTTAAATACGAAATTTTTTAATAATATATTTGCTAGTGAACGAACACTTTGTTAGCATACAAAGCTATTTTCTTTAAAACAAAATCCAAAAATTATGTTCCAGAGATTCCTGATTTTTTCGCTCTGCTGTTTTCTCTTTATTACCTGTGACGAAAACAAACCCACCGACAAAGACGCAACCCAAAAATTTGCGGAAAACGCAGATGAAAAAGAATTCAAAGAAAAACACGAAAAACCCACCAATGTAGATTTTCAAGAGACTGGAACAATGATAGAATTTCCAGCATCGGACGGAGAAATGGCTAAGGCGTATTTCCTGAAATCAAAGGAAGCAACGAAAAACTATCTCTTCGTCATCCACGAGTGGTGGGGCTTGAATGATAATATCAAAAGAGAGGCACAACACTTTCACCAGTCACTGCCCAATACCAATGTCATGGCACTCGACATCTACGACGGAAAAGTAGCAGACAACGCTGATGATGCCTCCAAGTACATGCAAGCAGTAAAAACAGAACGCGCCAAAGCCATCATCGAAGGTGCAATGGCCTCGGCGGGAGCGGATGCCAAAATCGCAACCATCGGCTGGTGCTTCGGTGGAGGATGGTCTTTGAAAACTTCTATTATGGCAGAAGACAGAGGTGCAGGGTGTGTCATCTACTACGGGATGCCAGTAGAGAACGCCAAAGAATTAGAACCGCTCGAAGCTGATGTCTTAGGAATTTTTGGGAAAGATGACAAATGGATCAACCCCGAAGTAGTCAAAAAATTTGATGCCTTGGCAAAGGCAACAGGCAAAAATTTTGAATACGAAATATACGATGCGGATCATGCTTTTGCGAATCCGAGTAGCCCCCGATACGTAGAAGAAGCTGCCCAAAAAGCAAACGCTAAAGCCTTAGCATTCTTGCAAGAGAAATTAAAATGATGCCTGCCCCGAAACCTCGGGGGATTATAATTGTAGAAGAGGACGAGTAAAAGATGTCATTCCTCACTTCTCCGAGAGATGACATTTTTTACTTTCATAACAATTGTGTACAAAATTTTTATTTTCCATAATTCTACATTCATAATTCTACATTCATAATTCTACATTCATAATTCTACATTCATAATTCT
>JBCCJE010000592.1:0-4269 GCA_039027925.1 Bacteroidota bacterium | reverse complement strand
TAGCTCTCCGAGGTATCATGGTTGATTTGATGTGATGGCTTACAACTAAATAATACCTCAAACTAAAGAGAGATATTCCTTTTTCTTTTAGTAGGCATTGCCTCTTGATGCTTTCGATCCAAACTCTCCACAAACTCCAACGCCCGCTCCTCCATCCACCAACTCGACTCGTGAAACTTTCGAATAAAACCGCAATGACCGCCCGTGACGGGCATCTCTAAAAATAGATAAGGATTACTTTGAGCGACCTCGATGGGATAGCAATTTTCCGAAATAAAAGTATCATCGGTAGAGGAAACCACCAGCGAAGGCACTTTGATTTTTTCTAAATACGGAATACAACTACTGGCTGCCCAGTACGCTTCCACATCATCATAGCCATTGGCAGGAGCGGTAAAGTAGGTATCGAAATACACAAAATTTCCAGACATAAAAAACCCTCGGTAGGACTTTAGGGCTTCAGGAAATTGTCGCTTCTTACGATTAGCTTTATAATTGAGGGGCATCATAAACCATTTCAGGTAGTGCCAATTGTACCATTCATTGAGGCGTTGGTCACTTCGCTTAATGTCCATCGGCACCGAAAAAGAAACGGTAGCTTTGATTGCCTTAGGCAGATTGTCGCTTTCTTCGCCTACGTATTTCAGAGCTAAATTACCCCCCAAGCTGTAGCCGAGGATAACGATTTCTTCGTAGTCATATTTGTTGAGGACATGCTCCACCACAAATTTTACATCATCGGTAGCGCCCATGTGATAGCCCCTCAGCAGTCGGTTAGGTTCGCCGCTACATCCCCGGTAATTCATGGCGAGGGCATCCCATCCTTTTTTGTTAAAATAATTGATCGCAGCCCTCGAATACAAACTCCACGACTTGCCTTCCAAACCTGCCAGTATCAAAATCATCTTTCGACTCCCTCGCTTCGACCAATCTAAATCCAAAAAATCCCCATCGGGCGTGTGCACTCGTTCACGCTCAAACTTGACGCCGGGTATCCACCGCCGAATCAGCGAAGCGTAAATAGTACTGGCGTGACTATTTTGAAACACTCGGTAAGCAGGTTGGAATTGACTCTGTAAGATGGGCATTTTGTTCAAAGTTTCTTTTGAAAAACCAATGCACAATAAATAAAATTTGGGGGAATTTGTTGTGGGATTGTGGATGAATCAGACCTTTATCACCTAAAAAATAACTAGGATTATATTTTTACAAGAGAGCCTACACCTCCATAATAAAAGCCACCAAATTCACTTCGGAGTTCAAGTCCAACTTTTTCCTCAATCGGTACCTGCTGATCTCGACGCCGCGTACCGAAATGTTGAGCAGCGGAGCAATTTCCTTCGTCGTTAGGTTCATCCGTAGATAGGCACAGAGTTTTTGATCTTTGGGGGTCAGGTTCGGAAATTTTTTGCGCAGTCGCTTGAAGAAATTTTCGTGTACCTGATCAAAATAATTCACGAATTGTTCCCAGTTTTCGTCCAGTTGGATATCCGATTCAATCGTCCTAGTGATCTGCTGAATCTTTCGTTTGAGTTGATGAGGAGCTTCTGATTCTACATTTTTTAAATCCGATTTAATCTTCATTAGGATTTCACTTTTTTGTACCAAGTGCATGGTGGCAGAAGCGAGTTGGCTATTTTTGTGTTTTATATTTTCGTTGAGCCTTTCATTTTTCAGTTTGATGATTTCGTTTTCCGACTTGGCTACTTCTTTTTTGAACTCATTTTCTTTGCGCTGAAATTTTTGATCTTGTTCCACTTTGAATGCCTCTGTCTTTTTTTTCTCTTGTTTCGAAATCAATTTGGTCAGCGCATAAAACCCAAAAAGTCCGATAATGAAATAAGCAAGTTTGGCGTACCAAGACCCGTACCACGGAGGGCGTATCGAAAAATCGTAGGTAGCCGTTTCGCTTTTTTGACCGTAAGCATTTTTGGCTTGTACTCGAAAAGTATAATTTCCCGCAGGCAAGTTGGTATATTCTTTTTCTGTTTTGGCTGACCATTCCGACCACGTATCGTCGAAGCCCTCCAGTTGAAATCGGTAGGTCATGTAAGTGATTTTCTCAAAGTAGGGCGACGAAAAGGCAAATCTAAAATCGTTCATTTGGTTGTGAAAATCACCCTTAGAGTTCTCATTTTCTAATTGATTACCCCAGTAAATAATAGAGTCTCCCTCGGTGATGGAAGTCACCTTACGAATGAGCGTACGAAATGTGGTACTGGCTTTTTTATCCTTCGGGGGGCTGTAATGAATAAATCCTTTTTCGGTACCGATGAAGATATTATTCTTGTCGTAGGTATAAATGTGTTCAAATCCATCCACTAAGTCCTCTTGAATTTGATTAAAATAATAGACCTTCAGTTGGTTAAAAACTCCTTGTTCTTTGACCTTGAGGATACCAAATTCATTATCAATGGAAAACCAAATATCGCCGAGTTCATCTTCGATCAGGCGATGATAGACCCTTCCCGCTCCGAATATTTCGATAAAGTCCTGATGTGGAACGAACTGATCCTTTTTTTTATCAAATTTAAAAACTCCCTTGGGAGTGGTGACTACGAGTTCATTTCTGATGGTCACTACGTTGAGGAGGAGGTTGGTGGGGAGTCCGTTTTGAGAGTTGTATAATTGGACTTTATCGAAGGCAGAAAAGCTAGCATCGGGAGTGAGTTTGTACAGGCCCTTGTAAGCGTGCGAAACCCAAATGTTGCCATCCTGATCCTCTTCGAATATTCTGGAAGATTCGTCAAATCCTTTAATTTTTCCCAAAGCATTCCATCTCGTTTTACCCTGATCGGTTTTTCTTTTTTGGTAAAGATAAAGCCCCGAGTAGGTACCTTCGACGGCGTAGTCGGGTTTGGATCGTAATTCCAAAAATTTCCACGCTCCTTGAATGTCAGAGAACGCATTCATCTTCTCGGCTTCGAGGTAGGCCGCCCCCTTGTGCTGACCAACGATGATTTGCTCTGCTAGTTGGTTAATGCTCCACACTTGCCCGAGTCCATTTTCTACCAATGTAAACTTTCGTAAATCGGTAGGATCATTTTTTTCCACCCAGTCGGTATAGTATAATCCTTGGTTTGTACCCATGTATAATTTTCCGTCAGAAATAATAGACGCGTAGCCAGTACCAGCGACCCCTTCCTCCGCCCTGATCTTCGAAAATGGAGAATTGATTTCGGCGTAATCAATGCCGTTGTCTAGCCCTAGCCAAAGATTTTCCTGCACATCTTGACCAATACTCAGAATGGTATTGTTTTGTAATCCCATGCTTTTGTTCAGATGGGCTTTCGAACGGCCAGCATTGTCCACGAGGAGCAATCCAAATTGAGGTGTACCGATGGCGTATTGTCCATTTTTCAATGCTATCGCACAGTAGGTTTGGTGTTGTAGTAAAAATGCTCTGGCTGGAATGTCCCAAGTTTTTATTCCCGAATCATCCATCAAAAATGGCCCTTCGGAAAAAGTAAACAGCACCGCTTGGTTGGGTTGGTACGGAAGTATGCCGACGATTCTATCTTTGGGTATGTCATCATTGAACGGCAAGGCAACGAGTTGGTCAGTTTGGAGTTTGAACAATCCCTCGGCTAGGCTTTGTACTAAAATTTGGTTTTCCCATTCAAAAAAATTTTCGAACCGATCATTAGGAGGGGTGATGACTTTGATAGTATTATCCTTTAGTCGAAAAATGGCTCTTTCGGAACAAAAATATACCCCATCATTTCGGATGAATATTTTCCAAATGTCATCAAAACTTTGGTGGGTGGGAGGAATCAAAGGTGTTAAAGAATAGTAAGTATTTTGCCCTCTTTCGTTGGGTTGGATGTAACCAAATTCGTCCTGTCCGCCTACGTAGATTTTTCCATCCTGATCTATGGCGATAGACCGAGCGATGGAACTATTGGGTAGGGGATAGGTGTGCCAGTTGGTACCATCAAACTCTAGTACTCCTTTGTTATTCGCAAAATAGATCAGCCCATTTTTCCCCTGTTGGAGCATCCAGTTTTGAGTGCCTGCTTGGTAGTCGGTTCTCGAAAAATTTGTAATGTTCGGTGAGCCAATGATACCTTGCTGTGCTTCGCTTTCCCAAACGAATGTCAACATCAAAAAAAATAAAAATAAGGTAGCTTGCTTCATCTAGGGGCTTTTTCTCTATATAGTACAAATGGGTTTGGCTAAGTTGATGTAGTCCTATCTGATTCTCTATGTACTATAACAGCCTGAAAATAAAAGGTTTAAATAGCTACAAAGAAATTGATGAAATGTAAT
>JBCCJE010000591.1:0-4275 GCA_039027925.1 Bacteroidota bacterium | reverse complement strand
GTTAATAATGAATAATGAATAATGAATAATTAATAATGAATAATTAATAATTTTTGACCTGTTACCCGAAACTTAGGAACAGGCACTATTCCATGAGACTTCGGGTAACAAGTCAATTGTCAATTATTCACTATTAATTATTAATTATTCACTATTCTTATGCGTTCTCGAATAAAGTTCTCCACATTGTTAATAACTTTCAAAACAAAATTCCTGTTTTTTAAATTATATTTGTTGAGTAAGATATAGGGTTGGGTACGTGGAATTACACTCACCAATTTTGTTCATAAGCAAACTTCAATTTCCTACCACAGGGTCAACCTAAAGGAAATAAGAAAGGAACATCTTCCAGTTTATTTTAATCAAAGTGAATCAGAAATATTGAAAGACGCAACCTACTTCGTGGGGTTAACAGTCACGAGTCGTTGAGTTTTTGAAAGTGATAATTTTCCAAAATGAAACGGAGGTCAACACCTTAAATGCGCTCGCAACTCGAAGAAATGATTAATTATTTCTTGCTTTGCCAAAACGTACTATTTGAAAATATCACACTATCCGAAACATTATTTCTAAACCTAGAGGATATTTGAACCAGTTCTTGGCATCAAGGGAATAGGTTAAAATAGCTTCTAAAAAACAATTGAAGACCATGAGTCTAGCAGTACAAAAAACAACTACTAAGGTAAGTCCCCAAAAGAAGCGTGTAAAAAAAGTATATACCTTTGAGGAAGCGATGGAAGCTTCTACGCGGTATTTTAATGGAGATGCTTTGGCGGCCAATGTCTGGATCAATAAATACGCACTAAAAGATTCAGCGGGGAACATTTATGAGCAATCTCCCGACGACATGCACAAGCGCCTTGCGAGCGAAATTGCTCGGGTTGAAAAAAAATACAAGAACCCCGTCTCCGAAAAAGAAATATACACGCTGCTCAAAAACTTCAAATACATCATACCTCAAGGGGGGCCTATGTCGGGTATCGGCAATGAATACCAAGTATCTTCTTTATCAAATTGTTTTGTAATTGGTACGCAGGCAGATTCCTACGGCGGTATTATGAAAATGGACGAAGAGCAAGCCCAATTGATGAAGCGGCGTGGAGGGGTTGGTCACGATTTGTCGCACATTCGACCCAAGGGAAGTCCCGTGATGAATAGTGCGTTATCTTCTACGGGGATTGTACCATTTATGGAGCGTTATTCTAACTCTACCCGGGAAGTAGCGCAGGATGGACGTCGAGGTGCACTGATGCTTTCTGTTTCTGTGAAGCATCCCGATGCGGAAGATTTTATTGATGCAAAAATGGAAACAGGAAAAGTAACGGGTGCTAACGTATCCGTTCGGATTACTGACGATTTTATGAATGCGGTGATTAGTGGGGAAAAATTTACGCAGCAGTATCCTATTAATGCGACTACGCCAAAAGTGACTAAGGAGGTAGATGCTCAGAAAATTTGGACAAAGATCATTCACAACGCTTGGAAGTCGGCAGAACCTGGAGTTTTGTTTTGGGATACCATTATTAAGGAGTCTATCCCTGATTGCTACGCTGATTTGGGATACCAAACGACTTCCACCAATCCTTGCGGTGAGATTCCATTGTGCCCCTACGATAGCTGTAGATTGCTAGCTGTTAATCTTTACAGTTATGTAGAAAAGCCATTTACGCCCGAAGCGAGTTTTAATTTTGAAAAATTCAAATCGCACGTACAAATGGCACAGCGTATCATGGATGATATTATTGATTTGGAACTAGAGAAGATTGATAAGATTATTGAAAAAATAGAAGCTGATCCCGAACCCGATCAAGTCAAAAATGTAGAATATCAACTTTGGAAAAAAATCCGAAAGGCTTGTACGGAAGGTAGAAGAACGGGAGTAGGTATCACCGCCGAAGGTGATATGCTCGCCGCTATGAATCTGAAATACGGAAGTGATGAGGGAATTGAGTTTTCTACTAATGTACACAAAACATTTGCGCTGAGTGCTTACCGTTCGTCTGTCACGATGGCCGAAGAAAGAGGGGCTTTCCAAATTTACGATGTAGCGCGTGAGGTGAATAATCCTTTTATCAGTAGAATCAAAGAAAACGATCCTGAACTCTACGCTGATATGGCAGCACACGGTAGAAGAAATATTGCGCTTTTGACCATTGCGCCTACGGGAACTACTTCGTTGATGGCACAAACTACCTCTGGTATTGAGCCTGTATTTATGGTAGCTTATAAGCGTAGAAGAAAGGTGAATCCTAATGATAAAAATGTAGTAGTCTCCTTCGTGGACGAGGTAGGGGATAGCTGGGAAGAGTACAATGTTTTTCACCATAAGTTCATGGATTGGTTGGCTGCTCACAATATGGACATCAACGAGGTGAAGAATTTACCAGAAAAGAAATTGCAAAAACTGGTAGCACAGTCTCCTTATTTTGGAGCTACGGCCAACGATGTGGACTGGGTGCAGAAGGTCAAAATGCAAGGGGCAATCCAAAAATGGGTAGATCATTCGATCTCCGTTACTGTTAATATTCCCAATGAAACCAGCGAGAAGATGGTGCGCAAAATTTACGAAACTGCGTGGGAACACGGCTGCAAAGGATGTACAATTTATCGAGATGGGTCGAGATCGGGTGTCTTGATTTCGAGTGATGAGACAAAAGATAAGAAAGACGATAAGGAAAAAGATGATGCTACCTTCCGAGAAACGTATGCCCCCAAGCGTCCTAAAATGCTGGAGGCCGAAGTTCTCCGATTTCAAAACAATCACGAAAAGTGGATCGCTGTAGTTGGGTTATTAAATCATAAGCCCTATGAGATTTTCACGGGACGAGCGGAGGATGTATTCATGGTACCTAAAGACATGAAAAAATGTTGGGTGCTCAAAGAGAAAAATGAAGATGGTACCAATCGGTATGATTTCCATTACGTGGATAGAGATGGCTACAAAGTGACCATGCAGGGATTGTCTAGATCATTTGATAAGGAATTTTGGAACTACGCTAAGCTGATTTCGGGTATTCTTCGCCACGGTATGCCGCTGCCTTACGTCGTAGATTTGGTATCTGGATTGAATGTAGAGAATGATGTGATTAATACTTGGAAAAATGGGGTAGTGCGTGCTTTGAAAAAATTCATCCCTGACGGTACAAAGGTCGTCAAGGAAAAATGTGAGGAATGCGGCGACTCCGAAGGATTGGTGTACGTAGAAGGATGTCTGATGTGTCAAAGCTGTGGACATTCTAAGTGTGGATGATCTACTCGAACGAATACTTTTTAATAGATAGAAATTTTTGGAAAGGCGAATCAAACGATTCGCCTTTTTTTATTGGTTAAATACCTAGATCGAACATCCTCCATTTTTTTAAGTTTATCTATTTAGTTTTTCGAAAATAAATAGGGAACGACGTAGTGATTCCGATTTAAAATTCCTAATTTTTCGCTTTTCCAAAAACAAAAAACAAATAGCAAATGCGAAAGTGCTACTTAATCCTCATCGCTTTACTGCCTACTCTGTGTTTTTGTCAAATTAATGACTGTGAAAATGCTGCTGTAGTCTGCAATAATGGCAACATTAATTTCAATCCCCAAGGGCCTGGGCTAAATGATTTTGCCAGTCCCAACAATAATTCGGGATGTCTGGCTAGTCAAGAAAATTCTAGTGCTTGGTACTATTTTGAAATAGAAGCGACTGCTCCGCCTAATCAATTATTGGGTTTCACCATTAACCCGACAGGAGGGAGTGGTCAAGATTATGATTTCGCCCTATTTGGGCCAGATGTATCTTGTACCAATTTGGGTTCACCGCTCAGATGTTCGTACGCTGGGCCGGGTTGTAATTTTTGTCCCCAAACTGGGCTCGGTATGGGTACGACTGATATTTCCGAAGGGGCAGGGGGTGATGGATTTGTGAGTGAAATAACTGTTCAACCCGGACAAGGCTACTTTTTGCTAGTGGATAATTTTACTAGTAGTGGGATTGGGTTTGATCTCACGTGGACAGGACCAGGTGCAAATTACTTAAACTGTAACGCCAACCCTCCTTGCGGATTGATAGCAAATGCGGGAAACCCTGTCTCTGGTTGTGAGGGGGCTACGGGCTTGATACTTAATGGTTCTGCTACGGGAGGAAATGGAACGGAGAATTATGGTTGGTTCGGAACGAATGGTGGTACTGCCTACCTGAGCAATCCAAATATTGCCAACCCTGTACTCACCATTCCACCGGGCGTTTCTGGTACTTTTGATTTTACCCTTACCGTCACGGAAGGTACTTGTGTG
>JBCCJE010000590.1:0-4278 GCA_039027925.1 Bacteroidota bacterium | reverse complement strand
GACTACTCGACCTAAAGGAGGAATGTGGGTGAAGTTGGAGAAGCGGTGAAAAATAAAAAGCACCTTTATTCGGCAATAAAGGTGCAAGTTTGAGGTCAAGTATATTTTGAGGCATTAGTTATCGGCATTAGTTATCAAAACACATTGACCTCTTATTTTTGATTTTTTTAAATACGCTTTAAAACGGTAGATCGTCATTACTCGTAGGCATCGGAGGGGCATCCGCCGCCGTCGGAAAATTATCACCCATTGATGGAGGCGCAGCTTGTTGGGTTGGGGCATCGGGCGTTTCTATTTTCCAAGCATCTAAATTCGTGAAGTAAGAGGTGCGACCATCCTTAGTGTATTCTCTGCCTCGTAGATTGAAGGTCACCTTCACTTCATCACCCTCGCTAAAGCCGTCCAATTTTTCACAATTATTCTGTACCATTTGAAATTTGATTAACTGAGTGTATGCCCCGTCAACCATTTCTACAATAAATTCACGTTTTTTAAATGTATCCGTAATTTGTTGGGTATCCATTACTTTGTACAATTTACCTTCTGCTTCGAATGCCATGATTTTGATGTTATTTTGTAACGCAGTTTTGCTAAAACTGAGTGAGATAATTAAGAAAAAATGATGCGCAAAGATAAGAAAAGGAGTTTGGAAATAACTTCTCGGAAGTAAGTTTTTTGGAGCATTTCCTGTGGGTTGTTTTTCAAAAAATGAACAGCGTGGAGGGACATCATGTAGAAGCCAACCTGCTAATGGATGCCGTTTTTATCTCCAGAATTCTTGTAATCAATTGGTCAAGTATTTCAGTAGTTGTGAAAGGATTCATTAAGGAAACTCTCAAATATATTTCCCCATCAATCATAGTTTGTACGATGTAAAAATCCCCTTCGTGTGTTAATTGTTTTCTGATGCTGGCGTTTAGCGCGTTCAGTTCTTGATTATTTTTTTCTCTATCAAAAATTCGAAAGCAGAGGATGTTCGACTCTGGCTGGTGAGCTACCTCAAATTTCGCTGTGGCTTCTAATTTTTCAGCCAAAATTTTAGCTAGGTCGTAAGTGTAAGTGACATACTCCGCAAAGAGTCTATTGCCGTGATTTTTAATCATTGCGTACAGTTCGATCACATTGGCAAACTTGGTGCATTCGAAGGTACGCTTGGTATTATTGAACCATTCTTCCTGATTATTTTCCCAGAGGTAATGTGCCTTTTGGTGAAAGGTTCGGTAGCTGTTTTTTCCATCCTTGTAAATCAAAGCCGTAATCAATCCTGCAGTCAACATCATCTTGTGCCCATCAATTATAACAGAGTCTGCACGTTCTATTCCCTTTACCAAGTTTTTATACTTTTTGGAAAAAATGGCTGCCCCTCCGTGCGCACCGTCCACGTGAAACCATAGCTTTTTTTCCTCCGCAAAATCTGCCATTGCCTTTAAGTTATCGTAAGCACCGACGGAAGTGGAGCAAGCATTTCCCACAATGGCAAAGATGATTTTCCCATTTGTAACCGCATTGTTATAAGTTGACTCAAGTTTTGAAATATCTACTTGGAATTTATTATTGGTTGGGATTTTTACCAAGCCTTCTGCCCCTAATCCCATGATTCGAATAGCCCTATCAACGCAATAATGAGCTTCCTCCGAGACCATGACGGCTAATTGATTTTTAGGATTTCCCTCATTCCAAATATCACCGTGACCTTTGACTTGGCGGGCGGTCAGTAGCGCAGTCAAGTTGGCGAGCGTTCCTCCCGAGGTGATAAATCCATCGGCTTGATCGCCAAAACCAATTTGCTCTGCCAAAAACTCCATGACGACTTTAGTCATGGTAGAAGCCATTGGCGCCATTTCGTAAAGTCCCGAACCATTCTTCAAAGCACCCACCAAAATGTTGGATAAAATGGCCTCGGGAACGGGAAGAGCTACTTGGTGTCCCATGTAGTGGGGATGATGCAAGTGCATGGCCGTATCAATGATTTTTTGGTGAAAATCATTTGTTGAATGATCTTCCGAAAGGTAGGATTTCCAATCATCGTAAGCATCTTCGGGCGTACGCCAAAGAAGAACAGTACCTTCCCGTCGAGTCATGCTTTGCTCTAAATAATCAGCCAACTGGTCAATTAATTGATGACCTTTTTTTCGAAATTCGTGCACGTCAAATGCTTCTTGGAGTTTGCTCATCTTGGTTATATTTTATCACCAAAATTAAAAAGAAAAGTCCTTCCAAAAATTTAATTTCTGGAAGGACTAGGACTAATCTTCAACTGTCAATCCCTGAAGTTTCGGTACAGGTATTCTGTCTCCAAAGTTTCGGTACAGGCATTCAGCAACGACATCAGTACGCTTTCGCAAAAACGACTCTACGCTTAGATGGTGCTCCCGTCAGGATACATTTTCCATCTTCTGCTTGCCAGTCGTTAGGGATACATCGGATGGTCGCCTTGGTCAAGTCTTTGATCTTTTTTTCCGTTGCTTCGGTGCCGTCCCAATGTGCGTAGATGAATCCTCCTTTGTTTTCCAGTACTGCTTTAAATTCCTCAAAAGTGTCCACGTAGGTCGTATGTTCCGCTCGAAATTTTAAGGCACTTTCGAAAAGATTATTTTGAATGTCTTCCAACAGATTTTCGACGTAGTCCGCAATACCCACTAAAGGCTGGGAAGATTTTTCTTTAGTGTCCCTTCTAGCCACTTCCACTACGCCTTTCTCCAAATCTCTTTTTCCAATCCCTAGTCGAACGGGGATACCATGCATTTCGTACTCCGCAAATTTGAACCCTGGCCGCTTCTTTTTATCTTGATCGTATTTGACAGAAATACCTTTTGCTCGGAGTGCATCCATGATTTGCTTAGCGGCAATATCAATCTCTTCGTTTGGTTTTGGGATAGGCACGATGACTACTTGAGTGGGCGCAAGTCTCGGAGGTACCACCAATCCGTCGTCGTCGGAGTGCGTCATAATCAATGCTCCCATCAGCCTTGTACTGACTCCCCACGAGGTTGCCCAAACGTGTTCTTGTTTATTATTTTGATTTAAAAATTTCACGTCAAATGCTTTGGCAAAGTTTTGTCCCAAAAAATGAGAAGTGCCCGCTTGGAGTGCTTTCCCATCTTGCATGAGTGCCTCGATGGTGTAGGTGTCTTCTGCGCCCGCAAACCGTTCACTATCCGATTTTGTTCCCCTGATGACGGGTACGGCCATGTACTGTTCCGCAAATTCTGTATATACTTTTTGCATCTGTTGAGTCTCCGCAATGGCTTCTTCTTTCGTAGCGTGGGCGGTGTGTCCTTCCTGCCACAGGAACTCGGCTGTTCTCAAAAATAATCGAGTCCGCATTTCCCACCTCACTACGTTGGCCCATTGATTAATGAGTAAGGGCAAATCTCGGTAAGACGAAATCCAATCTCGATAGGTATTCCAGATGATCGTTTCGGAGGTAGGACGAACGATGTATTCTTCCTCTAGCTTGGCAGATGGATCCACGACTACGCCATTTCCGTTAGGATCATTCATCAAGCGGTGATGGGTAACGACTGCGCACTCTTTGGCAAAACCCTCAACGTGTTCTGCTTCTTTGCTCAAAAAACTTTTAGGAATAAAAAGCGGAAAATAGGCATTGACGTGTCCTGTATCTTTAAACATTTTGTCAAGCTGTCCTTGCATTTTTTCCCAGATACTAAAGCCGTAAGGTTTGATGACCATACAACCTCTCGCCGCAGAGTTTTGGGCAAGGTTTGCTTTTTTGACAATATCATTGTACCATTGGGAATAATCCTCGCTTCTACTTGTAATTTCTTTTGCCATTTGAAATGATATATATATGTGTAAAAGTATTGTTATGTCGCATATGGTTTTTACCGCAAAAATTTATATCTATTTTTGGATAAGTACATATTCGGTTAGAAATATTTGGATAAAAATGCAACCTGCACCCCCGAACATTTTCGTACCTTTACACTTGAAAAAAATTAAATAAAAGTTAAATAAAATTGATGGGTGACGTGTAGCGTACCTTTTCGTCAAAATATTGAATAGGAATGCGGACTTTAACAGTTTTTACAACCAACAAATTCAATTTTAAGAGTGTTTTAACTAAAAAAACGGCGTAAAATTAATAAATTACGCTTGAACTTGTAAGAGAGTTTCGGTAATTACAATCTTAAAAAATTTTACAATATGAAATCTTATAAAAAATCGCTTTATTTCACAGCAATGTTCGTCTTTGGCTTGGTGATGACTACCGTCGCACAGTACGATGACTTGTACTACAACCCTGACACAGATAGT
>JBCCJE010000589.1:0-4298 GCA_039027925.1 Bacteroidota bacterium | reverse complement strand
TTTAAATCCCTCAAAGTTTTTCGGTTCGTCGTACTGAATCGCCAAGTCATTTTTATCACCCTCACTATTGATAGAAAACCATTGACGATCGGGTAGCTTATCGGAATCCAAGCGGGCGAACCCCTCGAAGGTAAGTGGCTTTTTATCACCTTTCAGGATGATCTCTCCCTTGAACTCCGTCTTTTGGTCAATGTAAAATTTATCAGCTTCGGTCACTTCCCCTTTGGCAGTTGTCCTGGTTTTTTTCTCACTCCGCTTACCTTTTCCGTAGCGCGCACCTACGATGTTGTCAAACTGAATTTCCTGCTCTTTATTTTTGATATTGTATTCATAAAATCCCTTGGCTTTATAGAATTTTTTTCCCTTAATATCTACGGTGGCTCGGTTGATGACGTGTTGCTTGGTGATGGTATCGCAAACAATTTTACAATCTTCCAAAGTGGACATTTTTCCTTTTTCAAAAATCTCTACCTTACCATCCTTAGTGTAAACAATGGCATCGCAAGTCTTAATTTCGGAGACACCACCAATTTTTAACTGATTAGATTTAAGATCATAAAATGCCGTTTCGCCTTCAAAAAACAGCGAATCTCTATTCCTTCCCGTAGCCACAAATGCTCCTTTTTTACCGGGGTCGGTCTTGAAGGTGATGGCATCATTTTTCATATCCCAATCGAATGTCGTGAGGGAAGTTTTGTATTGATTGTAGGGAAGTTCGGTAAAAGCCCCCTTCTCGTTGGCTTCCACGTGTCCCGTTTGCTTATCGAAGTCCAAACTGGAATTAACATTATCCGTATCCAATGCCAACTCACTCACCCCTACGGCATTGATTTTTAGATGCGAAGTATCCGAGTCCGCAGAGAAAGCTCCGAACTTAATCAGGTCGGAAGAAAGACTCCCTTTCGACCAACTCATCAATCCATTTCCCCGCAAGCCATCGGGTGTCAAGATTAGGCTTCCCGTAATGTTGTGATCGTTTTCTTTGAACAGTTCAAACGGTTCTCCCTTATTCGTGATGTACATACTATCTTGATAGGGTCGCCAGTTGATGCTGATGTCTTCCCCGTGGGCTTGGGGGATGGCACTCGGACGATCTTCTCTCAAATCAAATACCCGCGCCGTTGCCGTCATTTGTTTTGGGAAAAATAAAATATCCTCAGAATCCGTCGAGGAAGTAAGGTAGGTAATCGTTCCTTTTCCGAGCATTCCCTGGTTGCTCACGTGAATTTCTCCTTTGTAATTTCCTTGTGCTTGGTAGGTAGGAAATCCGTTAGGCGGCGTCTGCGTGGTAAAACCCAAAGAGTGGTCATCCTGAAGTTTTAGGGTTTCCTTAAATTCAGGAAAAACGTCCGCAGAAAACATTTTACCCTTGAACTGCACGTGGTCTCTACTAAAATTATCCAAGCTGTTGAAGTTGAATTTATTCAAGCGGAAGTAAAAAGAATCTCTCGTGTAAACCCCCTCGTGGATGTTACGATTGTCATAATATACGTAGGAATAATCCTGAGAATTGAAAGAAGGAAATAAGTCAATATCGCTTTCTCCTGACTTATTATTAGGAGCATCTACTAGCAAAACGCCCGTGAGGTGTTCTATCCGTGACCCGATGGAAACGGGAACAGATTTTCCGCCATCATTCTTAGCTTTGGTGGGCACGTACAAATCAAAATACCGAACGGAATCCAGAGTCAGGGCGTATTTTTCGTAGTCAAAATGAAAGTCCTTACCGTCGAGCGTACTGTTCCCTGCGTAAATTCTACCCCCAAAATCCATGTCCCGATTTTTTTTCAAGGCGATGGATTTGTTAGCAGGCTTGATGGCTACTTTTTGGGGTTTACTGATTTCGAGGTGTTGTACATCGTTGGCAGTCAAGGACTTATCTTTCATCGAGAATACGGCGTTGGCGTCTTTCTCGGCGGTGGAGACCAATTTGAGGGCATCAAAATCTGTCTTTTTAGCCATCGCATCGGAGTAATGAAATATCTTATCCCCCACAATGATGATCTCCTTATCTTTATCATAATCAATAAATCCATTGGAAACCAAATCGTATAACAAACTCTCTACGTGCCTGACACTAAAGCGAGGATTCATCTTGAGCGCAAAGTCTCGGGCTTCCATTTCTCTAGTGCCCAATTCTTCGGAGAGTACCTTGAGGGTCACGATAGGATTCACATCCGAAATATTTTGCACCCGCATTAGGTATTTTTCGTCGTAGTACTCGAGGCTTTCGAAAGTCACTTTATCGTGGCCGCTACCTAACCCAAATTGTTTTTTACCGATGTACAAGCTGTCGTTCTGTAAGTTCCAATCAATCTTGTCCGCATTGATATTTACCTGATGGTAGGAGTCCAAAAACGGATTTCGATCACTTCCTCTTTTTCCCCTACGCAAGTTCAAGTCCTTGGTGGCTACATCGTATTTTAGATTCACAGATGGATGATAAATGGAATCTTGATCGAAGTATAACACTACTTTTACTTGCTCCCCCGCAATGCGCTCACTCTTGATTATTTTAAACAAACTGGCAGTTGCTCGGAATGCCGTTTTACCTCCACTCTGAACTGTAATCATGGAAGGGGTATTCTTGTTTCCGTACCCGTACACCGTATTTCCCTGCAAGCGAAATCCTCCAGTGTATCGAATGCCCTCCCCGATATTATCAATTTTCAAGACTTGATCGTAGGATAAAAATCGGGGATAAGAACCCTCTCTCGATTTGTTCCGAACGACTACCTTATCTTCAAAATCACCCTCAATCTCTTCCCCTGGGAACAAGGCAGGATAAATCAACCGAGCATTTTTGGCTTGGTACAAACTTTTCTTGGTCTCAATTTCGTAATCATTCAAAATACAGTACACATCGGGTTGGTCTAGCTTCGCCCAAGTCACTTTACCACCATTCCCTTTCCACTTTTGTTCGGTGGGAAAGTACTGCCCCTTCGTCTCAATAATGACAATGGAATCTTTCCCACGGGTACCGATCAAGTTCAATTCATCAAAATCCACGTAGGGAACGCCCTCATCAATATCCAGTTTAAAAGCATCCGACTCGTAGTACCATTTCATACCTTGGGCGGAGTAGCGCAGTGCATTTTGTCCGTAAAAGGATTCCGAAAATTCGAGGTAATCTTTGTAAGGTCTGAGTTTTCTATTTTTAATCGCATTGATGACCCCCACGGTCATATCATTCCATTCGTTGAGTTTTCCTTGCTCGGTTTCGTTCTGCTTGATAGCCAGTACGACCAATAGGTATTTTTTGAAATAAGGGTTTGCGGACATCTTTTTTTCCAACATCTTATTGCAAGCATCCCGTAGCCGTACAAACTCCTCCTCCGAGATGGTAGAGTTGTAATAACTTCTAAAATCCTTGAAGAGGGCTTCCATATCCTTGTTTTTACTTTTGGTAAAAAACGCTTCAAATTGTTTGATAAAATCACTCCTGTCCTCGGGGAAAGCATTCTCTTGTTGGGAAAAAAGAGACGTAAATCCTAACAGTACGGCAAGTAAAATGAGCAGTATTTTTTTAGACATAAGATCGGGTTTTATGAATTGGTCCAGTGATGAATTTTGTACCGAGCACTCGGTATGGATGATACCTATTTATTTTTTACTAAGTGACAAATAAAAATGATTTTCCAAAAATCACTTTTTTAATTGCATACAAATCCAGTTATTTTTATCATTAATGCTTTCGTAGGTAAAACCAGCTTTTTCGGCAGAATGTTGTACCAGCGATTTATCGGTATTCAAAATACCAGAAATCAGCAATGTGCCACCGATGGGCAACATGTTATGTAACGTTGATAAATTCTCCAAAATTACGTGTCGGTTGATGTTAGCCAGTATGATGTCGTAGGTTAGATGTTGGATTTTGGGTAGCGTGCCGTGAATGGCTTCGATATTTTGGATACGATTGATGGCGGCATTTTCGATAGTGTTTTCGTACGAAGGCAACTCGATGTCCAGCGCATCTATTTTTTCCGCACCCAATTGGCTCACTAAGATGGCAAGAATACCCGTACCGCAGCCATAATCCAATATTTTTTTTTCGGAAAAATCTAATTTTTTCATGGCGGCTATCATCATCCAAGTCGTCTCGTGATGACCAGTTCCAAAGGCCATTTTAGGATTAATGATGATTTCGTGTTGGACTTCGGTGAGGGGCGAATGAAAGTCGGCTCGGATGCCACAAAATGTGCCAACGACGATAGGCTTAAAGTTAGACTCCCAAATGGCATTCCAATTTTGGTATTTGATAAGTTTTTTTTGGTAAAAAAAAGGGAATCTGTCTTGCA
>JBCCJE010000588.1:0-4304 GCA_039027925.1 Bacteroidota bacterium | reverse complement strand
TTTCTTTATGCAAGGCGAAAAACGTAGGCGATGCGGGGCATCCTGTGCTTGCTTGATGCCAGAGCATCAAAGGCTTTTCAACGCAGCAGAAAGGAAAAAGAACAAGTAGAAAATGTAAAGTTATTATTGAACCATTCCTTATCAACCTACCGAATAAGATCACTTCCCTTGCGTCCCAATTTCACAATTTTATCAGAGGGATACACATGATGTCCTCCCTGCAAATCCTGCGCAACGGCGATCATCGCCAGCGCAACGTCTTCGGCGTTCACGGGTTGGTATTTTCCCAACATATCTCCTACCAAGTAGTTTAGTCCCTGACTCACGATCATTCCGAATCTTTCGAGGGGACGACTTTCTTTTCTTTCGCCCAGGAGTACCGCTGGTTGCATGATGTGGATACCCCAAAAGGATAAATCTTTGATGGCTTCCTCCAATTCCCCTTTGACTTTGCTGTAAAAAATTAAAGCATCGGAGTCGGCACCCGCCGAGGATACTAGAATGAATTGACCTACTTTGTTCCAAGCAGCCATTTCGGCAATCTGTAGCGGATAGTGAAAATCAACCTTTCGGAAAGCGGTCTTGCTTCCTGCCTTTTTGATGTTAGTGCCCAAGCAGCAGAAGAGATCGTCGCCCTGAAATAGCTTTTGGTAGTGGTGTACCTCATCAAAATCAATGACGTGTTGGGTGAGTTTTTCGTGTGCCATATCCAATTCTCTTCTACCAAAAGAAACGACCTTTTCGTATATCGGAGAGGCTAGCAAATGTTGCAAACAAAAACTCCCCACTAATCCCGAGCCGCCGAGTAGTAGTGCCGTCTTGTTTCCTTTGTTGATGGTTACATCCATGAGTTATCCTAGCTGGGTTTTTACTGGCTTGACTTGAATACCTTTACGTTTGAGTAATCGCAAAACGCCTTTCTTACCGCTGAGGTGGGCAGCTCCGATGGCACCGACCACGGTTTGCTCATTTATCATTTTGGAGACACGGTCGGCCATGATTTCATTTCTATCGTAGAGCAATAATTGGCGTTCTCCGCCGATGGATTTCTTGGTGCTTTTGTAGAGTTGGGTGATGTTTCCGCTTTCGTAGAGTTGGGTCATTTTGATGACTTGCTTTCTGAATTTTGGAAAATTCTTAAATACTTTCAGCATGGATTTTAGCTGATTTTCGATGGGAAT
This sequence comes from Bacteroidota bacterium, assembly GCA_039027925.1. GTDB lineage: Bacteria > Bacteroidota > Bacteroidia > Chitinophagales > Saprospiraceae > CAJQQY01. The sequence goes on along the minus strand of JBCCJE010000588.1, from coordinate 3,123 downwards.
TTTACCAAGGATGTTGAGTTGTTCTTCGAAGGTTTCGATGCCGAGTAGTAGTTTGTCTTGCTCTTTGGCGTATTGAAAAAGGGTTTCGTCCAATGACTTTAACCGATCATTAGAAAGCACTATCCCCGCCATCATATTTGTAATTTGCATCGGAATACTTTGATTGAACATTCTTAAATCATAACCCGTCAAACCTTCAAATCGTTTATTGATTTTTTCAAACTTTTTTGCGGGAATCAACGATTCCAACGTAGTGCCTGCGGGGAGGTTCATCGCCTCGTTGGTGATGCCCAACGCTGCCGCATCCAAATTAAACTCTAGAGCAAAGGCATCACAATTATCTATCTTTTCCTTGACGATATCTACGTACCGAAATGCCCTTTCGTCGCTCACGTGCATTGTGCCGAATAAGTAAGAAACACCATCAAACTGAGGATGCACCAAACTCCACAAAAGGGTATTTTTCTTTTTTTTCATCGGCTATTACGAATTTTATTTTTACTAAAACCCAAAAAAACCGTCCCGAATATTCGAGACGGTTTTTTTGGACAAACGCGAGCACTTGATACTGTTGGGCTAGTCGTCGTAATTGAAGGGTAACAATCTAGAATCCTTGACAGTAGAAAGTGTCATCAACGTTTTTAACCTTTCGATTTCTTCTATTTGAGAAAGTGTTTTGAACAATAATTGTTCATACGTAGGAATATCTTTACAAATGATTTTGATCAAAAAATCCGCTTCTCCCGTGATGATGTAACACTCCGTGATTTCTTCGATCTTTTTTATTTTCTCCAAAAAAGCATTGAGTGCATTTTCTTTTTGCCAAGCTAGGGAAACCAAAACGAAAGTCTTCACACTCAAACCGATAGACTGTGTATCCACTAAAGCGTGGTAACTTTTGATAATACCTGATTGCTCTAATTTTTTCACACGCTCAAGCGTAGGTGCGGGAGATAATCCGATTTTTTTGGATAAATCGAGATTGGTGATTTTACTGTTTTCTTGAAGAATCTTGAGAATTTTTAGGTCGATTTTATCAAACTTACTTTCCATATGCTATAGCTTTATCGCAACGTGAAGAAATTTTATTTGTTCGAAATTATACATGATTTTTCTTTGAAAAATTTGCTGATCGTTCAGCTATTCATTCAAATAAAAACGATTTTCAAAGTTCGGGCAAATATATTGATAAAAAAATAAAATTCAAAAAAACAATTTACTTCCGTAGTATTATTTTACCAAGGGCGTTATTTTCCGCATTTTTACCAATAATGTTTTGCTCACAAAATTAAATTTGGGTAAACGATTTTTTGAAATTCAACGCCGAGTGGGGTCTTCCACAAAAGAAAATAGGTGCTAACTGTAAACCAATTAACACCTATTTTTACCCAAATGTATTTTAATTTTTTGCTATGGAAAAACACCTAGCGTAGTGTAATCACTACTGATTTTATCCAAAGCATTGATGAAGGCAGCCGTGCGTAGGTCTTCTACCTTTTTTCGTTTTTTGACCTCTCGGATTTGCTGATAGGAGTTAATCATCGTTTCCTCCAATCCCGATCTCACTAGATCAATCTCGTCGGCACCGCGAGTGAGAAATTCTTTTTCTCGTACGCCGACATTTTTACCCGTAGATTTTTCAACTAAGCCCACAAGGTTCGTGTAGGTTCGCTGATCGAATCTTTTTTCCAAACGACCAAAGCGATGGTGAGAAAGATTTTTTAACCATTCAAAATAAGAAACCGTTACCCCTCCCGCATTAATGTACATATCGGGAATGACCATCACTCCTTTTTTTAATAAAATCTCCTCGGCATCGGCAGTGACTGGCCCGTTGGCTGCTTCCGCAATGATTTTTGCTTTTACCTGTTTGGCGTTGTCACGGTGTACTTGTCCCTCCAAGGCAGCCGGGATCAGGATGTCGCAATCAACGGTCAAAACGTCTTTTCGATTCTCCAAATTTTTTGCCCCCGGAAAATCCAAAATAGATCCAGTCCTTTTACGAAATTTCATCAACTCTTCAATGTTAATTCCATTTTCGTTGATGATGGCTCCTTCGTATTCGGCCACACTAATAATTTTTCCACCGCCTTCATTTTGACAAATGGTGGAGGCGTAGTAGCCTACATTTCCTAGTCCTTGTACTGCGATGGTTTTACCTTCCATCCCCGTAGTAAGACCTATCTCCTTCATGTCTTCGGCGTAGCTGAGTGCCTCCTGAAGGGCATAATATACGCCTCGTCCCGTCGCTTCCGTTCGCCCCTGAATACCGTAGAGATGAACTGGCTTGCCCGTGACACAACCTACGGCATCTAGCTCGCCCCCCTTGAAGGTGAGGTAGGTATCCAATATCCAAGACATTTCTCTGGACCCCGTACCGTAATCGGGAGCGGGAACATCAATGCCGGGACCAATGAAATTTTTGCGAATTAACTCGGCGGTGTATCTTCTAGTAATCTTCTGTAGTTGGGCAGGAGTATATTCTCTCGGAGATATTTTCACGCCCCCCTTAGCGCCACCGAAAGGAACATCGACTAGGGCGCACTTGTAAGTCATCAGGGTAGCTAGTGCCATCACCTCATCTTGATTGACTTTCTGGCTGTAACGGATACCGCCCTTGGTAGGTAATCGGTGGTGGCTGTGTTGGACACGGTAGGCTTCGATGACTTGGTAGTCCTTACCGATCTTGACGGGAAAGCGCATCTGATAAACAGAATTGCAGGCTTTAATTTGTGCGAGTAGCCCCTTGGGCAACTTGGTGTGAACGGCTGCACGATCAAAGTTGCGGCTCACACTCTCTAGAAAACTGGTTTTACTCATTGATTTTAATCTTCTATAAGTGATTCTAATTTGGTTAGTTTACGCTCTAAATAAACCAAAAATAAAATGATTCCAACGAAGATTGCAGCGATGACTGCAATGACCACGTAAATCTTTCCCCGTGCGTGCATGAAATCAACATCTTCGGTTTGGGCAGCTACTTGATGGGTTAGGAAAAAAAGTGCTGCAAATATGGTGGTTAAGTATTTTTTCATTAAAAAAATTATAGGTGAAGAATTAATGATTATGGATTAAAGATTATGGATTATGGATTGACCCAATTCGTACCATAATCTTTAATCC
>JBCCJE010000587.1:0-4335 GCA_039027925.1 Bacteroidota bacterium | reverse complement strand
GGTTTGTATTTTATGAGAGGGGTGACGGTGGGAGATGATGTGTTTGTTAGAAAGGTGGTGGTAGAGCGATGATGGAGCCTGATGTTTTTCGTGAAAATAATTTGTTATTCGGAAGGAGTAATTTTTGTTCGGTAATAAATATCCTCCATTGGTACTTCAATACCTAATGATTGTATCTTTACTTTTTTGTCCAATCCTTCGTATCGGGTGATCCTCCAAAGGTCACTACTTGGATGTTTGTAGTGAACATCAACTACGTGCTTTTTCTGTTCAATTAGGATATATTCTTTGAAGGAGGGGATTTGTCTGTATAAATAAAATTTATCACCCCGATCGTATTCTGCTGTAGATGAAGATAGAACTTCAACTACCAATACGGGATTTTTAACTGAACTTTCGTTTTCATCAGTTACTTCAAAATCATTGCAAACCACCATTGCGTCAGGATATACATAGCTATTGGTAGCTTCGATTGCTAGTTTCACATCACTATTGAAAGGTAGGCAGTTGGATTGTTTATTTTTTAGTTGGATTCTTATCTCGGTATAAATATTTCCACAGATGATTCCGTGATTTAATGTCCCACCGGCTAAGGCAAATATTCGCCCATCATGGTATTCGTGTTTGGTATTTGTATCAATTTCCTGTTGAATATATTCCGCAACGGTAAATTTGGATAATCTATGAGCTTTCATTTTAATTTTTTGATACAAGATAGCAGAATTAATTTTGAATTAGGAATTTTTGTAAAACGCTACTTTCACCCAAGTTCAGTATTTGATCTCCAATATTTTTTATCCCGCTAGGGTCGAGCAACCTAGATATGTCAAATCTCTAAGATTTGGCATATCTTCAACCCAACTTCTTACAACTAAAATATGCACGACCTATAAGGGATGAAAAAATAGTAGCTCATGGCAGAACTTTCAAGGTTAGTAAAATAGCCCAAGGCAATTAACTGCCTTAGAGTGGAAAACTATTGTAAGCCCTCATAAAGCAAAAGTTGGAGACTACATACTGAGCTTAAGTGAAGGAATACAACTGGCATGGAGATGATGACTCTGTAGAGGTATGTTCAATTTCACTTAATCCGTAGGTTTGCTATATCTAAAAAAGAACCTACCTTTAAGGATACTAGTAATTTAAAAATCTGGATCATGAATACAGTTATATTGGATATAACTAAAAAAAGAACAAAAGAAGAAATAGAATCCTTCTTAAAAGAAGAGAACTTAAAAGAGGGGGATACCTTAAAAATAATGAGGAATGATGATACTTCGGATATTGAATTATTCGGGACTTTATTTTTGATTATTGGTATTGGTTTGATTCTTTTCTACGGTGCAAAAGGTAAGGAAAAGAAAATCCCTGTAACAGACTCCATTGATGAGTTAGAAAAATTTGCAGAAAAGGAGGCAGGGATGAAAATAGATATTGAACCTAAGCCCAATGCCAGTTATGATCCTCTGAAAGATAGTGCAGGGCTCTGGAAAGACTATGATATTGCTGCAGATCATCTAAGAGAAGAGGCATGGCGAAGAGGGAAATAGTTCTTTGTGACACTAATATCTACCCCAAAAAGCCATCCCAATAATTTCGAATGGTTTTTTTCATAACAATACCTTTACAATCCCTATCAAACTCCATTCTCCACCTTCTCCTTGTGCACACTCGAATGCGTATGGTACCCTTTACCTTCAATCATCATCTTCGCAATAATCTCACAAAGAATCTGCGAAGTACCACCCCCGATCTGCCCCAAGCGAGCATCTCGCCACATTCTTGCTAGTGGATAATCCTCCATATAACCATAGCCACCAAACATCTGTAAACATTCAAAGGTTACTTTATCCGCCAATTGGGTACAAACCAACTTGGCCATCGAAGCCTCTTTGACCAGATATTCCCCCTTGGCATATTTATCATAAAGGGAATAAACAAACTGTTTACGGCATTCAATTTCCGTAGCCAATTGAGCGATAGTATGCCGCAATACTTGGAATTGATTAATCTTTCTGCCGAAAGCTTTTCTTTCATTCATGTATTTTAGGGTGGCTTCCAATGCTGCCTCCGATGCGCTCACTGCTCCAATCGCCATCGCTAATCGCTCCGATACGAAGTGTTCCATGATATAGAAAAACCCAGCATTTTCAGCACCTAACAAGTTATTTACGGGGACTCTTACATCGTCAAAAGCGATCTCTCCCGTATCGCTAGCGTGCCATCCTAATTTGTGGAGCATAGTAGCACTTACCCCCGGACGATCCCTTTCGATCACGATCATACTTACGCCATTTGCACCTGCCTCGGGATTAGTTTTACAGGCGGCTACAATGTAATCACTCTTTACACCGTGGGTGATAAAAGTCTTAGAGCCATTGATGATAAATTCGTCACCATCTCTAATGGCAGTCGTCCGTAGGGCCTTGACATCACTTCCACCGAAGGGTTCGGTCACTGCCATACAGCCAGTCAATGTTCCCTCACAACCAGGGATCAAATACTTTATTTTTTGTTCGTGATTGCCTTCTCCGTTGATGTGGGTCATGGCTAAGAAAAAGTGAGCGCCAATAGTAGCGGCAAATCCACCCGAATTGACTTTTGCCATTTCTTCGTGGAGGATCACGCTGTACCAAATGTCGGCATTTGTTCCGCCGTACTCTTCTGGAATAGATAAACCGAAGAGTCCCATGTCTCCCATTTTTTTAAAGATAGATTGAGGAAGCTGTCCATCTTTTTCCCATTGGTCAATGTACGGAGTGACTTCTTTTTTGAAAAAATCTCGGAGCGTCTGTCGAAACATGTGATGCTCTTCCGTGAAGTAACTTACCGCCGAATTGTGGGTAGGTAAACTAAATGAAGATTCGGCCTTTTTGTAATCAATGGAGTCAATGACAATCTTAGAAATGATCTCCCGCATAATCTCGGAGGATCCTCCACCGATTGTTCCTATTCGAACATCCCGATACATACGTGCCAATGGGTATTCTTCCATAAACCCATAGCCACCATAGAATTGCAAGCACTGCGTGGCTACCTTTTCTTGTAGCTCCGTGGAGATGAGTTTTGCCATGGAGCATAATTTGACATCGTAAACATCTTGTGCGTACAGTTGGCTACAATGATAACTAAAGGCTTTGAGTGCTTCCACCTCCGAGGCTAACTGTGCGATGCGATGCCGTAGGACTTGAAACTTATTGATCGTTTTCCCGAAGGCTTCTCGCTCCGACATATATTGCAATGTTTTTTCAATCGCAGTTTCCATAGCGACTACCGAGCAGGGAATAAAGCATAATCGCTCCAACTGCAAGCCATTCATCAGATAATAGAATCCCTTGCCTTCTTCCCCAATCAAATTTTCGATGGGTACTTTTACATTATCAAAATTCAACTCTGCGGTATCGCTGGCGTGCCATCCTAATTTTTTCAATTTACGTGCAGAGACTCCTTCGGCATTTCGATCTATCACTAACAAACTCACCCCTGCGGCTCCTGCGTCGGGATTGGTTTTGACGACGGTGATGATAAAATCTCCATAGACAGCATTAGTGATAAAAGTTTTAGAGCCATTGACGATGTAATGATCACCCGATTTGATGGCACGAGTTTGAATATTTTGGGCATCAGAGCCTGCCCCCGGTTCGGTAATTCCAATACTCGAAATCAACTCACCGGAGATGATGCCAGGGAGATATTTTTGTTTAAGTCTTTCTGATCCATATTTTAAAATGTAAGGACAAGACATGTACTGCACCACCTGTTGCGTGATGGTAAATCCACCAGAGTTGACTCTGCCTAGTTCTTCGTTGAAAACTACGTCGTAGAAAAAATCCAAATTAGAGCCGCCGTATGCTTCGGGGTAGGAGAGTCCTAAGAATCCCATCGCTCCCATTTTTTTCCAAACGCTTCGGGGTATGCGTCTTTTCTCTTCCCATTGATCTACGTAGGGTTGTACTTCTTTGTCTATGAATGCTCGAAGGCTTTGTCTGAATAGTTCGTGCTCTTCGGTAAATAAATGTTGTGTCATGGCTTTTGAATGATTGAATGATTGAATGAGTGATTTTAGCTGCTGAACTTTTAGCAACCGAAAGCTAGTAGGAATATTATTAATCTTGGAATAACTTGTTTAATATTTAACGAATAGGTCGTCTTAGAAAACCCATTCCTGTTAAAATTCAAAACAAGAATGAAACAATAGAAGATGCCATTGAAAAACTGGAAAGAGCGAGTAAAAGAAAAGGCTATGGATTAAAAATATTAATTTAGAAAAAAGAAGATACAGGCGCATCTAAGGAATGGTTCAATAATAACTTTACATTTTCTACTTGTTCTTTT
>JBCCJE010000586.1:0-4339 GCA_039027925.1 Bacteroidota bacterium | reverse complement strand
TTTCTTTTATTTTTGTTCAAACAACTTATTACAATCCTACCAACATCTCTCGATAAGGCTTTCCTAAACGCAACTAACGGATACCCTTTATCAGATCTCTAAAATTATTAACGCATAAAACTCTAGTCATGACGATTAAACCAACGCTGCTCCTGCTGCTCTTTTTCTTGTATTCCAACCATTTGAGTGCCCAGTTTTTTACCGAAAATTTTGATGGTGCTTCTCCTAATATCATTTACACCAACGGCCCTTGTAACGACGGCGAAAATGATTTCTTTGATCTTATTACGCTGGACGCTACGACGGGATGCGCGACCAATGCTTCGAGTGATTTTTGCTTTGTAGGAGGAAATGGTCAGGTGCTAGCCGCTCAAGATACTGACGACGAATTGGCTTGTGCTAGCTCTAATGAGGTAAGTGCCTTGATTAACGATATTGATATTTCTTCGAGTACTGCGGGAAATTTATACCTGTGTTTTGATATTGCAGAGGACGACTCAGGTGACGGAGAAGAAGACTGGGACGGCAACGCTTACGTGTCCATTGCTTACGATTTGGATAATGCGGGAGAAAATAATGATATCATTGCGTTTGCGGGAACGGGGCAAAATACTCAACCCTCCTTAGATGCAGATTGTGACGAAACGGGAGATGGTATCACATTTATCACAAGTACATTTACCACTTTTTGTGTCTATGTCCATATCAACGGCAATGAATCTTTGATGGACATCATCATCAATATTGAAAATCTCAACAGCGGTGATGAAGATGTGGCCTTTGATAATTTTCGGTTGTACAATACTTCCAATCCCGCTGCTGATCTTCCCGCCGCAATTACGCCAACTTGTCATTGCCCTTTGAATATCATTGAGGGTATTGGACTTTGCAATACATTTACAGCGGGAAATGGAAACGACACCTGGGATGTGCAGTTGGGATTCACGGGTGGTGCAACGGATATTTATAATATTTCACCAAATTCAGGTACGGTGAGTTTCTCTCCGTCTGACCCCAACTCCGAATCCTCAGGTACTTTTTCGATAATAAATATTTCCGAGGGAACAGATTTGAGTTTCAATATTACGAGTCCAAACGGGTGTGCAGTAGATGTCGCTGCTGATTCGCCCGTCTGTGAAAGCTGTAACAATATGCCTCAAAGTGGAGCGAGCGCAAATATTGATATCAAGATGGACTTGAGTACACAGGCTGCTGCCAACGCTGCACCTGATGATTTTCACACTGCTATTATGAACTGCGCATCGGGAGAGTACAATGCGGCGTACGGAGAATTGTTAAGTTCGAGTGGAGGAGAAGGAATTATTCAAGGGTTATACGATGAGACTGGTCAGGAGATCACGGGGCTGGTCAATTACAAAATTGGCGATGTGACTCCGAACTGTCCCGAAGATGGGATTTATCAAACGCTCACTGGTTCGATAAGTGGCGTACCGGGCACAATGCAATCAGGCTCACCCAAGCCTAATCTTTTTGCGTCTCATTTTACGGAAAACTCTGGGCAGTTTGATGGCTTGAACTCCATTGAAATTACCTTTACCGATCCCGTGAGTAATTTTGGATTTTTCCTAGGCGACGTGGAATCTAGCAATCAAGGAAGGCTTGGAAAGGTTGCCATCTTTGATGCCAACGATAACTTGATTGCTAGTAAGTTGTTAGACCCCATCGCCAATGGTCCAATTACCGACGAGTCGGGGTGTGGAGAAAATCAAGGCAATATGAACTGTGGTAACGGTACTACCACCTGGATTGGGATAACCAATGCAATTCCCCCTATCAAAAAAGTATTGTTAGTGGTTGGAGATGATGATAACTGCGCACAAACTTCTGCGTGTACTGGACTCACGGAGCGTATTAGTTTTGGGGGAATTACCGTTGGAGGAATATGTTTTGGATCATTACCCGTTTCATTGGTTAGTTTTGAGGTGAGACCTCTCGCAGTAGGGCAAGCAATCTTGAATTGGTCAACGGCAACGGAGGAGCACAACGATTTTTTCCAAATCGAACGCAGTACGAATGGATCTGATTTTGCAGCTATTGGCAGGGTGGATGGTTACGGAAATTCTACTACCACCAAAACATATACTTTCATTGATGAAAATCTCGGAAGCGGGAATTATTATTACCGACTCCGTCAGGTGGATTTTGATGGTTCATTTTCATTCAGTCCAATCAGAGCGGTAGCCATAAATACCGAGCATAACATCAGAATCTTTCCCACCCTTGTACACAAAAATATAGCGATAGAAAGTAACATTTCTCCTCAAAACAACTTGACCTTTAAGATACTAAATGCTTATGGTCAGCTAGTCCAATCTGGAAAAATAGCAGCGGCAAGTAACCTAACTACCATTGATCTCAGTCATTTGCCCGCAGGCAACTATTACGTTCAAGTTTTAGCTAATAAAAATCGGCGATCAATTCAAAGGTTTGTAAAACTCTAGTGAGCAGCTAAAAACGGTATTTAAAAAGCGGATTGGAAAACCTTCTTCAATCCGCTTTTATTTTTTTTCATAAACACCTAATTTTATCATTCGTTTTACGGGACAATATCTACCATCATCAAAGCTCAAAACGGTATGGATAATTTTCAAAAGCAACTCAATAAAATTCTTAATAAGTACCAGGATTTTGAACGCATTCAAAAGCATCTGAGCAGTTTGGATAAGCAATTGAAAAATGGGTACAAAGAATTAGATAAATTGAATAGGATGCTCGAAAAGCAGGGGCAAGATGTTGAACAACTGGAAAAGTTAAGCCTAAAAGGTATTTTCCATAAGATGTTGGGCAGCAAAAATGAGCAACTAGACAAAGAGCGACAAGAATACCTGCAAGTTGCCCTGAAACGAAATGAGCATAAAAAATCGCTCGAATTACTGGAATACGAAAAAGGAATACTCGAAGAGAAAATGAGTAAACTAAAAAATATTCCAGCGCAGGCAGAAGCATTGATTAAGCAGAGAGAACACAACCTGATGCGTAGTGGTACTCCTGTGGGCATGAGAATTTTGACTATTTCTAAACAAATAGATGAGAGCAAAAGGCTCAAGCGAGAAATTGCCGAGGCTATCGAAGCAGGCGGTGCTGCGGTGGAGGTACTTAACGAAATGGAAAGCTATCTTCGGAGTGCTCGCAATTGGGGCAACTGGGATGTGATGGGCGGAAGAGGAATGACTACCTACGTAAAGCACTCTAACATTGACCGAGCAAGAGCAAGGCTACACAAAGCGCAGCATCTCCTCAATAGATTTGAGGATGAACTTAGAGATGTCTATAATCCTCGCCAACTCAACTTATCACTTAACTTGGATTCCTTTACTCGATTCATTGACATCTTTTTTGACAACTTAATTTCGGATTGGATTGTACAACAACGTATTAGGAATGCACTCTCCAACGTGCAAGCAGTGAGGGATAGAGCTAGTCGCTTAGTAGGGACTTTGGATATGGATGATAAGGATTTGACCATGAAAATAAAGCAACTAGAAAAAGAGAAGAAGCAGTTAATTATGAACTACAAAGAATAAAAAAGACCTTTACTAGATATTAGTAAAGGTCTCTTCCTTAAAAATTATTATTTCTTTTACGGAACACTATCAATTTCTTTTCAGATTGAAAGTAGGAAAAGCAGCACCGCTGTAGTGTGAAAATTTTGACTCGTGAGAGGAAGGTATGTAATAATTATTCACAAAGTCCATTAAGAATGATCTTAGCTCTTTCTTATCCACATTACGTGAATTGGGCTTCAAGTAAAAACCAATATGGTTTATTTTTCCTTCTTGATCCCAAAATACGTGTAACCACATTTTCACTCCATTAATGTCATACTCCAACATATCAGCGTGAGCCTCCATCTCTTTTATCATACTACTCCATTGTTTTCCAGCTATGCCAGTATCATCGTTATTGGCAGCTAACAAGGAAGTCCCGTACTCCGTACTTAGTTGGTCGTACTGCTTTTCGTAGTCACCTAAGATAAATACTTTAGGCATACTCATAGAGGTATCCTGCGTGATTGTCGAAACCTGACGGTAAATATGGTTGCTTGCGAAAATTGGGCTACTGAACAAAGTGAAACCCACCAATAATATCATTATGTCTCTCATTACTTGTCTTTTTTCAAAAGTAAAAAAAATATAACATCACTTGGTTTAAAAAAAGCCTAAACTCCCTGAAATATTCCTTAAACAAAGGGATTTAAGATTTAATTAAAAATGGGGTAACAAAGAACACATTATGAATTAATCAAATGCTATATTCTCATACATTTCTAGGGTTACAGTTCATGGGAAAATTCTATCGAAGGGAATATCAAAAATCT
>JBCCJE010000585.1:0-4339 GCA_039027925.1 Bacteroidota bacterium | reverse complement strand
TTTTAATCGTTTACTTTTGTCGAAAACGATCGCAAATATCTTGAAAGGTTTTGGCTTTGTCAAGCTGTCCGAAACCTTGGTAGGCTTGCGCTAGCAAGCAGTTAACTTTTATATTATTTGGCTCTAGTTGGAGTGCTTTTTCCAAGCGACCTACTGCTTTTTCGAATTGCCCCGTTTGGATACCGAATCTCCCTAGTGAAGTAAGTGCGGCAACATTTTCAGGATTCTTTTTATTCACATCCAACAACATCATCACGCCTTTCATCGGTTGATCCTGTGGAGGATTTTCTGCGTAGCAAACTGCTAAGTTGACTTGATGATCAATATTCCCAGGATTCAATGAGATGGCATTTTCGAAGGCTTCAATTGCTCTAGTAGTACAATAATCTTTTATCTTCTCTTCGGATTCGTAATTCATCCCCCGATTATAAATGGCTCCCGCAATGGACCACGCTTCGTCTGTACCTTCCATTTCTGCTACTTGCCCAGCGTAATATCCCGCAATGGCGAAGCGGTTAATTTTGTACCAAGCACTAGAAAGTTTTTTGTAGGCTTCCGTTTTTTCTGACTCGCTTTTAGCTGCTGATAAGTTCGCTTCGGCTAACAGCACTTCACTTCCTTCGGACGAACCCAAACTATTCTTTGCCCCCAGCAGCAGCGCATTAATGTCCGTTGATGTGGCAGATAAAAGCCTTTTCTCCTCTACGCCTTTTTGTTCATTCGTCTTGGTATCGAATCCAAAATAGAGCAACAAAAAGAACAAACTAGCACATGATAAAACGACAACTTGACCTCTTGACATCTGTTCATTTTTTACATATTGGAACTATCATCTCCATCTGGAAGTTCGGTGACGCTTCCTTTCACTTCCTCCATAAAAGTTTTCGCTGGCTTGAACGAAGGAATGTAATGCTCTGGAATTTCGATGGCGATGTTTTTCTTGATGTGCCTTCCAATTTTTTTCTTTCTCTTTTTGATCACAAAACTACCAAACCCGCGTATGTAAACATTTTCACCTTCGGCCAATGAGCTTTTTACTTCTTTAAAAAGAGTCTCCAAAGTAACTAAAACGTCCACTTTGGCCACCCCTGTTTTTTCCGCTATTGCTGTGACTAGATCAGCTTTTCTCATTGTTTATCGTGTTGGTTATTAATTAGTTATGAATATTTTTTATTCGGATTAAAGCGGGGCAAATTTCGCTTTTTTATTTTTCAATTGAAAATAAAAAAGAACTTTATTTCTACCTTTTCTCTCCTAATCGCCTTTTTTTCAGGGAATTATGAATTTTTTTTTGTTTTTATAAGTCGTCCCAAATGAAACCTTATTCTCATTGCTTTATTTATATTTGCACAAAATCTACCGAAGAATATTATGATGTTATCAATGACGGGCTACGGGCAAGCCAATGCGACTTACCTCGAAAAAAAAATCACGATTGAACTGCGATCTCTCAACAGTAAGTTCACGGATATTCGATTCAAAATGCCGCAAAATTATAAGGAAAAAGAGCACGAGTTGCGTCGCATCATTTCTAAAAAAGCGGAGCGGGGAAAAATTGACGTGAGCATCAACGTAGAATCGCTCGGAGGCGGAGAGGCCTACTCCCTCAACAAGAATCTTTTCAAAAAATATTTTGAAGAATTGGATGACCTCCAAAAAGAGTTAGACCTTCCAAGAGGTGATCTAACGCAAGCTATCCTTCGAATTCCCAACGTGGTGGTTGCCGACGAAAATACCTTGGCCAAGGAGGAGTGGGAAGTCGTGGAGGACACTATGAAAAAAGCACTCGGTGCATTTCATCAGTTCCGAAGAGAAGAAGGTAAGGCAATGGAAGTGGACTGCGAACAAAGAGTCCAAAACATTGCGGAGGCTTTGGGTAAGATTGATCCATTTGAAGAAGAGCGAGTAGGCAAAATAAAAGATAGGATGTGGAAAAATATGGAAGAGTACGTCGGCAAAGATAATATTGATGCTAACCGATTTGAGCAGGAGATTTTGTACTATTTGGAGAAGTTGGATATAACCGAGGAGAAAGTAAGACTAGAGCAGCATTGTAAATATTTTCTTGAAGTGATTGCAACCCAAAACACCCAAAAGGGAAGGAAATTAAATTTTATCAGTCAAGAAATTGGTAGAGAGATCAACACGCTTGGTTCAAAGGCAAGCTCCTCCGCCATTCAGCATTTAGTCGTTCAGATGAAAGATGAACTCGAAAAAATCAAGGAGTTAGTTGCCAACTTGGTTTGATGATGGAGTGAATGAATGATAGAATGATAGAATGGGTGAATGCTTGTTCCGAGCCTTCGGGGATTGAATATCGAAGCATCTCATTTTCCTTTTTTCTGCTCTCGTCAAAAGTCTAATAAATTTGATTATGGGGAAGTTAATTGTTGTTACGGCTCCTTCGGGGGCAGGCAAAACTACCGTTGTCCGGCACCTGCTCAAAAAGTTTGATTTTTTGGGATTTTCCATTTCGGCTACGACCCGAACAAAACGGAAACACGAGCAAGACGGAACGGATTATTATTTTATGACCGTAGATAAATTTAAAGAGTTGAGGCGGCGACGAAAATTTGTGGAATGGGAAGAAGTGTACGAAAATCAATACTACGGCACGCTCAAGAGCGAAGTGGAACTAATTTGTGAAGAAGGTAGGCATATAATTTTTGATGTGGATGTCAAAGTATCAAAAGACATAAAAAAAAAATATCCAGAAGAGACCTTAGCCATTTTTATCAAACCTCCCTCCATCGAAGAATTGTGGCAAAGATTGCGAGATCGTGAAACCGAAGACGAAGCCAGCTTGAAAAAAAGATTTGCGAGATCTAGGCGAGAATTGCGATACGAAAAAAAATTTGATAAGGTTTTGGTCAACGATAAGTTGGATATTGCGTTGAAAGAAGCAGAAGAAATGGTGCTAACATTTATTTGCGAAGCGAAAAAAGAAGATTAAAAATAGTGTTGAGATTTAATACAATGGAAACCTTCATTACCAAAGGCATAAGAATCAGCGTACAACCTACCTACCGTATGGAGCAATCTTCACCAGAAGAAAGCAAGCACGTGTTTTCCTACGAGATCATTATTGAAAATAATAGTACCAACGTCGTGCAACTCCTGAGCAGACATTGGAAAATTTTTGATTCCATTGGTTCACTACGAGAAGTGAAAGGAGATGGCGTAGTCGGTGAGCAACCCGTGCTACGACCAGGAGAAAAATTCAAATACCAATCTTGGTGTCCACTTTTTTCTGAAATAGGAAAAATGCACGGAACTTTTATGATGGAAAGACAGGACAATGGAGAAAAATATCGAGTACAAATTCCATAGTTTCATTTGGTCTGACCATCCCGTATGAATTAGGGTTGTGTATGGAATAAGGTCGTAAAATTAGAGTAGGTTATTTTATGCTTAGTTTTTCTTTGAAAGAAGGAGTATTGTTGACCCCGAGGACTCGGGGTGACTGATTTCAAAGGAAAAATAAGTGCAAAAGAAACACTCTAAATTACGAAGTTATTTCATACACAACCCTTAGATCATGCCTTGATATCTTTGATATTTAGTTGCAATTCTTTTTTCCCATTCCAATTATTTTCGTTGAGCGTAAACGCAATATCAAATTCCTGATTTTGAATATCGGATAAGTAATTTCCCATCCCAAATGCAATTCCATTGAAAACTTCCGAATCGCCCTGCTTCACTTGTACTCTTAAATGATTCCCTTTTAATAATCTCGAAAAACCAGTATCTCGAACTTTTTTCGCAACGAAAATCGGATTTCGATTATGAGGACCAAACGGTGCCATTTGTTTTAGAATTTTAAAAAAAGTATAGTTGATTTTTTCTAGTTCGATGCTGGCTGAAACATCAATCACAGGAATCAAATTTTCCGCTTCGATAGTTTCCTTGACCGCTATCTCAAATTTTTCTCTAAAAATATTAACCTTACTTTTTTTCAAACTTAATCCCGCTGCGTGGGCGTGGCCTCCAAAATTTATTAGGAGATGCTCACATTTTTTGATAGCGTTGTGAATATTGAATCCCGCAACTGATCTCGCCGAACCGACAACAATGCCGTTGGACTCCGTCAAAATAATAGTTGGTTTATGAAATGCCTCCACAATTCTCGAAGCCGCAATGCCCACAATCCCCTTGTGCCAATGCGCTTGAAAAAGTACGATACTTTTTTGCTGGTCGAGATGGGGCGTGCTTTCTAGGATCATCGTAGCTTCCTGAGCGATTTGTTGATCGTACTGTTTTCGGAGTTGATTTCGCTGGTACAGTACAGTTGCGTTTTCATCGGCTACCGCTTCGTTTTTTGATAACAATAAACGCACGG
>JBCCJE010000584.1:0-4345 GCA_039027925.1 Bacteroidota bacterium | reverse complement strand
GAAATTGTTATAATCGGATATTTGACAAACAAATAGAAAACTAAGCGAAAAACCAAAGTACTTTTTAATTTCCTTTTTTGTAGTTTTTACGCCGAACCTCTGGCAGGAACGATAAGTATTTAATTTGTCAAAAAAATAAAGATACGCAATAAATGTAAAGGAAAAAATTAACGAAGCGATAGACAATCGTTCGGTAATTTGATGTTTGTCGCTTTATTTAACCCAGTTTAAATTTTTCTTAAAAGCTAAAAATGATTGAGTTAGGAAAATATAATCGCCTAGAAGCCTTCCGAAAAACTGAGCATGGCTGGTACTTGATTGATGATAGTCGGTCGGAAGAAGTGCTACTACCCAATCGGTTTGTTCCCGAAAAATTAAAGGAAGGAGATGCTCTTGATGTTTTTATTTTCAATGATTCGGAAGATAGAGTGACCGCCACTACTCAGACCCCAGATATTGTCAGGGGAACATTTGCTTGTTTGCAGGTGGCGGAAGTTACTAAGTTTGGGGCTTTTATGAAGTGGGGGATGGATCGAGATCTCCTAGTGCCTTTCGGCGAACAAAGAAGACCGATGGAAGAGGGCGACTGGTACATCATACATATGTACCTCGACGAAAAAACCGATAGATTGGTGGGCACCAACAAGTGGGCAAAGTACGTGGAAAGAGAAAATATCTCCCTAACAGTAGGGGAGGAGGTGGACTTGCTCATTGCGGAAGGATCGAACCTCGGCGTGAAGGTCATCATCAATAATCAGTATCAAGGTCTGATTTTTCAAAACGAAATTTTTCATAATATTCATCGGGGCGACAAAAGAAAAGGCTACATCAAGGAGATTCGGGCGGACGGAAAAATTGACGTCAGCCTACAAAAACAAGGCTACGCCAATGCCATCTCGGATATTTCCAACAAAGTACTTACAGAAATAAAAGATAGAGGAGGTTTCTTAAACCTTACCGACAAAAGTGCTCCCGGCGAAATTTACGCTCAACTAGAAATGAGTAAAAAGAATTTTAAAAAAGCGGTGGGAGGACTGTACAAACAAAAACTAATTAGAATAGAAAACGACGGAATTTATTTAGTTGGAAAAAAAAAATAACATGCGCAAATCAAATTTACTCTTATTTTTCTTGCTTATACTTCCACTAATATTACAAGCACACGGTGTATCCCGATCCGACCAAGAAATACTAACCAACGGCGGACTGGGCTCTTACATTTGGGTAGGGGCTAAACACATGGTGACGGGCTACGATCATATCCTGTTTCTAGTTGGTGTCATTTTTTTTCTAAAAGATTTTAGAGACATTGTCAGGTTCATCACAGTATTCACGATAGGACATAGCATTACTTTGATATTCGCTACCCTCTTCGAAATCAAAGCCGATGAGCACTTGATAGATGCTGTCATTGCGCTGAGTGTGTTGTACAAGGGCTTTGAGAATTTGGATGGTTTTCCGAAACTACTCAATATGAAATCCCCCAACCTCTTGTTGATGGTTTTCATATTTGGACTGATCCACGGATTTGGATTATCCACTCGATTGCAATCTTTTGATATTGGTACGGATGCTATTTTAGCTAAAATCATTTGCTTTAACGTAGGTGTGGAGCTTGGGCAAATTACGGCGCTCCTACCAATTGTTGCACTTATCAGTTTCTGGAAAGGCAAAAAAGGATACGATTCATTTTATAATCTCACCAATTGGGGATTGGTCGTTGCTGGCATTGCGTTATTTATTTTCCAAATGTACGGCTACTTCGTGGGGCACTAGGAAAAAATCTTTCTGTGTCGAGTTTTCGTATGTTTGATATTTTAATTTTGAGGAACACACACACCGCAGAAAATGTATTTAGTATTTCCTAGTTTTAATCTTTACAGTATGCCCCTGCTGATCTTGGTTTTGCAGGGATACCTTTTTGCGTTGTTGCTGCTGCGAAGATATTTTGTAAAAAAAAATATATCGGATTTATTTCTTTCGCTCTTGCTTATTATCACGGGATACCATACCACCACCTACACCATAGGTTTTATGGGATGGTATGACACCTACCGAAATACTAAGATCAATTATTGGTTAGTAGATTTTATTTTTGCGGTGGGGCCGCTCGTTTATTTTTACGTAAAGAGTCTTACCGAGCCGCAGTTCAAATTCAGAAAAATAGACTTTTGGCATTTTGTACCAGCTATTGTTTTTTGGATTTACAAAATGTCGTTTTTCTACTACGATTCTTTGCAGCCGGGTTTTTCGGATGTTCAGAATGGATGGTTCGTGACCAATATTCACTACCAATACGTTTCGCCTTGGCTGGGGCCGTTGAAGGATATGTCTTATCTTGGGTATTTGTTGGTTTCGTTCAAAGTATATTTGGATCATCGCAACAATATTCAGCAGTATTTTTCGAATACCTACAAGGTGGAATTGAACTGGTTAAGAAATTTTATTGTCCTATTCATTGTCCTGTTTTTGTTGCAGACCATTCTGTATTTTACGGACTTTTCTTTTTTTGAAAATTACTGGAAACAACGCTGGTGGGGAGACTTTGCCAAAGTGCTCACTCTGGTTTACGTAGGGATGATGGGGTATTTTTCAGACTTTACCAAGTTAAGAATTTTACAAAAAATACCCGAAACCGTAGTCCAACCTCGGGTGAATCTTGTGTCCAACGAAACATCAGAACTAGACAAACACAAAAAGCAAGTGACGGACTACATGACCACTCATCAACCATTTTTGAATCCCGAAATTACGTTACCAGAACTAGCAAAAAATATGAAAATGAGTACCAACCAACTGTCTCAAGTCATCAATACGGGGTTCGATAAAAACTTCAACGAGTTCATCAATTCCTACCGTGTGGAAATATTCAAGTCCAAACTTCGAGATGAATCCCTCCAGCATCTTTCTTTGTTGGGTATTGCGCTGGAATGCGGGTTCAATAGCAAGGCTACATTTAATCGGGTATTCAAAAAGATTACCAACCAATCTCCGTCCCAGTACCAGAAAAGTTTGAAAGGATAAGTAAAAAAATCTGCCATCAATCCACCTGATTAACAAAATAATAACCAATCGAAATCCTCACGTACCGGTTAAAGTCTTTCGCAGTACCTTCGAGTGCGCCACTAGCATTGGTAAAAGTGATCTCCTCTACGGGAACAAATCCGTATCCGTAGCGAACCGCAAATTCGAATTTTTTTTGAAACCAATAGGAAGCACCGAGCACTCCACTCAAATCCCATTTATTGATAAAGGGATAATCTCCCAAAAAATTATTGCCTACCCCGATGAGTCCTGCGGGCTCTAATCCACTTTCTATTTGAAAATTTTTGAAGGGGGAAAACTGAACAAGTATCGGTAAATTCATGTAATGATACCGACTAGTTCCTGCAATGCCAAAATCTCCTCCTTTGGTGATGTAAAATAACTCGGATCGAATCGCCCAAGCCTTAGACAAAACCCGACGGTAGGATACCCCTGCATTTAATCCAAATAAGGCAGTAGGCTCATAGACCACGAATGTCGTACTACCTCGCTGAGCGATGTAGCTGACATTTACGCCAGCAGTAACTCCAAAAGCAGATTTATCAGGTTGAGAAAATACAGATAGGGAAATAAGTAAATGTATTGTTATCAAGAAGAAACTCCTACGCTCCATTGTCTTTTATTTTTTCGTCAAAAAAAGTTTCTTTGGAATGGTGCATTGATAAATTTACCATTTTATGCGAAGTTATTTTTTCTTTATGTAAGGCGAAAAACGTAGGCGATGCAGGGCATCGGCGAGGCTTTTCAACGCAGCAGAAAGGAAAAAGAACAAGTAGAAAATGTAAAGTTATTATTGAACCATTCCTTTGTAGTAGGGGAGGAGGAGTAAACCTACGACAAGCGCTATAATTCCAACTTGCTCCCTTACAAATCATCCAACATTTTCTGCTGGCGCTGTCCAAAATTCATCGCTTCTACCATGGTGAAAGAAAGTACTTCCTCCAAGTTACCGTATTCATTTTGGTAATCGTTGTAGCTTCTTTGGATCACCTCGTGGGCTTCCTCTTTTCCGTAAACGTGAGTGATCTCACATTTGGGATCTTCGCCGGGCAACTGTTTGTAGGTCAAAAAATAATGTTTCAATCTATTGATGATACTGTCGGGTATGTCATCTATATTGTTCCATTGGGCGTACATCTCGTCGTCTTTCATTACAGCAATAATTTTATCGTCTGCTTCCCCGCCGTCAATCATTCGAAATCCACCGATGGGAATTGCACTCACGATGATGTTTCCGTGGGTCACTTCTCTTTCCGTCAGTACACAAATATCTTTCGGGTCATCGTCTCCAATGATATTT
>JBCCJE010000583.1:0-4352 GCA_039027925.1 Bacteroidota bacterium | reverse complement strand
GTTATACCCTACCCATATTTTGTCCCGCTGGGCCATTTTTTATCTAAAATTCCCAGAGGGGCAAAATATGGGTTGAAAAAAATAGAATAAATAGCTTTTGAGTCCCAGCGGGACGGCCCTTTTGTCATATAAGAAACCGCTGTGTCGAGATAGGCAGGAACCATAAACTTTTGATTTTCAGTTCGTTAAAATTTCAGACATACTCCAAACAATACTTAAATGTATTAAAAAAAAAAATCTGAAACTTTACACAAAATTTTAACACTCTAAAGTTATCAATTCTTTTCCCAAGTTTTGCGCATAATCTCTAACACCTCCAAATCCCAAGGGGATAAAAAATAAGTCAGTCATACCCAAAAAAAGAAACCCCGAAAGCAAAACACTTAACGGGGTCTCAGAATTACTGATACTACTTCTACTTTAAGTCTTTAATTTCTTGGATGTCGTAACGCTTTAAGTTGCTGTTCTAGCTGTTCTTTCTCTTTAGATATATCAGCAAATTGGACTTGCAGATCAAGGTTTTCTTTTTTCACATGATCCATCTCTGTATTGAGTTTGTCTATTTGAGCCTTGAGGTCTCTGATCTTTTGATCCAAATTGGAAGTATCAATAAAGCCATCTTTTTCTACGGCTATTTCCTTCGAGGCTAAGGTTTCGTTTTTTCCTAGCAGCATGACTAATTTGAGGGATAATCTTTCGTTTTCGTACACCAGTTTTTCTTTCTCTTTTTCCAATTGGTTGGTATGTGCCTGAATATTTTCGTGCTGATTTTGTAGCTGACTCAATTGTTTTTGTGTTGCTTCCTCTGATTTTTTAAGAGCAGTTACGTG
Organism: Bacteroidota bacterium; assembly: GCA_039027925.1. GTDB lineage: Bacteria > Bacteroidota > Bacteroidia > Chitinophagales > Saprospiraceae > CAJQQY01. The sequence goes on along the minus strand of JBCCJE010000583.1, from coordinate 3,522 downwards.
TGGTTGTTTCCACGCATAGGCAGAGAGAAAACCAAGCAAACTGGCAATCAACATAAAAAAGAAAACATAAATGGCTATCGTGCTCATAAGCGATTAATTTAATTCAATCTTTTATTGCTCATCGGTCATCAGCGTTGAATTATCGAAATTTCTACCCTTCGATTTTTATAACGTCCTGCTTTCGTTTTGTTGGATTCGAGTGGTTTGGAAGATCCCTCCGAATCTGTTTTTATCCTGCGCTTGGCAATCCCATAATCCAAAAGCACATCTCGAAGTTTTCTTGCACGGTATTTCCCAAAATTAAAATGTTTATCTTTTTTCCCTGAGTTGTCGGTATGTCCCATCAGCAAAATCCTGTCCTTTGGATGATCTGCTAAATATTTAGCTAGGGTAGAAAAATAAGCATCAATATGTTCGGTGATTTCGGGTTTGAAAGTATTTTCTTCGTAAAAAACCATGTAGGTTTTACGAGGATCAAAGCTACGTTCTACCTTCGGGGTAGGGGCTTCTTTTTCCTCGGCTACTGCTGCAACGGCTTCTTGATTATTAGAATCGGACGAACTAGGACTATCCAAACTCGCCAAAATTTCAGAAAAACGAAAATCAACGCCACCCATTATTTTACCGCAGGTCAGCAAAATTTGATCCATTGAATCTGATAAAATTTTAACATTATTAGTGGGGACACCGTAGGTCACTAGCTCATTTTTGATGGCTTCCGCTCGTGCAAGTCCAATGTTGGGAAAATCAGAATTATTAATTTCATTTTTCCCAAACCAACCCGTTAATGTCAAAGTCTTGTTATTGTTGGTTGTCAGATAGAGAGCCACACTCTTGAGACTCGCTAAGGTCTGCATCGGGATGATGGGTTCCCAATCTGAAATTTCAAAAATGATTGTCTTTTCAGATTTGGTTTGAAAATTTCCATCAATCAGGATAAACGGAACTGTACATTTCGATTCGTCGTAATCATCGAGTTGGTCATATCTAGAATTGAACCACCAAGTTGCACCAATCAGCCAAAAGACCAACAATGTTAAAAATAAGGGAAGGGCTAGCTTGCTCATTAGTATGGGTTATGTAATAGTACCGCTTTGTTTAATCTCAATGATATGTTAGGTGAGGATGTAAAAGTAAAGATAATCAACTTTGATTGGCTAACAAAATCGGGATTTGAAAAATCTAATTTTTTTTAGATATGTTAAAACCACTATGTCAATATGAAAAAACATCATACATTTTTTTTTAATTTATTTACCGCAAAATATCAAGCAGTTATACTGTGAAAAGTCAGCTTGACCTTTAAAATTATTTTTTTAGTATTGGTGAAAAAAAAATATGAAAAAATGATGAGGGCTTCTCTGAAAAGGTAGATTGATGTTAAGTGGAGCGGTATCTGTTGGATTAATCTAAAATAATCTAAGTTTTTTCCTCGATGGTGATAATAATTTTTGCGTCCGAATTTCCCACTAGCTTATCAATCTTTAGGGTCATGCTGTTTTCGAGTGACACCTTTTCGCCCAAAACGTACTTGGCGGGGTCTTTCTGTATTTCGAGTCCCCACATCGCAAAACTCTGAATTTGCTCATTAAGCTCCGCCATGTAGAAAAATTGATTGGCAGCCTGGGCAATCCAAAAAGCATCGGGAGCAGCCTTGTAGTCGCCGGGCACGGTGAAGTGAAATTCTTGCTTGGAGTCATTGCAGATATTTTGAAAGATGCTGAGTTGTACTCCATTTGAAAAAGTGAGTTGCTCGGTAGCTTTGGTATCCTGCTTTTCGAAGCTATGGTTTTGGATATTTTCCCAACTAGCATCGAAGATGGGTTCGGGGCTGTACTTGCATTTGGGGGCATTATTGCAAGCGCAAAAAACGAAAGTAAAAACTATGTAACAATACATTTTCATAATCAAGAATTTTTGGTAGGCAGAAAAATTAATACAATTGCACCCTCGCCAATCCTTCCGAAAAATCTCTAACATCCAACCAACCTGGCTTAATGACAAGTGCACCATTCTTATCAATAAAACCGATGCCATTGCCAAAAGCGACCCTCGCAAGCCCTTCTTTAAAATCCCATACCAATCCAAATTGAGCAGGGGTGATAGGATTACCACTTTCGTCCAAAAATCCCCAAAGCGATCCTTGGTTGTAGCCCGCCCGATTTTCTGAATAACTGTAAAGCATGTCGTAGGATTTGGGAGTCAATGGCGAACCATCACGCTTGATGTAAGTGTATTGTTGGTTTTTGACACATCCCCACACGTCATTCCCTGCGTACCAGATTTCTTCGTATTCGGGCGGCAGCACAAAGTCCTTGGCTTGGTTAATCAAGCCGTAAGCGTCCGCCTGCATGACTACCGCAAGACCATTGTTAAAATCTCTAGCTTCTTGAAAGGTAGGCGGAATGACCCAATCGGCTGCTTTGTTAATAAAGCCATACTGATCATCTTTTCTCGCTCTCGCCAATCCTTCTTTGAAAAAACTGATTTTGTCATACTTGTAAGGAATGATATTTTTTCCCTTCGTATTGATGAGTCCGTAGCTACCCTTGTACTTGACCTTGGCTACGCCGTTTTTAAAATTGGACGCTCTGTCAAATTGGGCAGGGATGACGACATTTCCACTTTTGTCAATATAGCCGTAGGCTCGGAGTTTGAAAAATCGAGCTAAGCCATCGTGAAAATCTTCTACTAATTCCAGCTCGGCGGGGATCACTAATTTTCCATTTAAATTAATAAAACCCATTTTTCCCTCAAAGGTAAGTACCCGCGCTAAGCCTTCCGAAAATGACCAAGCTGCTTTGTACTGCGGGCGTACGATTTCCTTTCCCGATTTATCAATGTAGCCCCACTTTCCTCTTTTGCGGATGACGGCCCTTCCTTCCTTGAAGTTTCTGGCATCATCGAACTTTGCCGAGATCACTTTTTTTCCCGATGGGTTGATATATCCCCATTTGTATCTGGGTCGGTCATAGTCCTCCTCCACGGAGGGTAGGGTGATTTCGGGAGCGTTACCATCTGCTGCACCACCCGAATTATCTTGGCAAGACAGCAAGCAACAAAAGGAGTAAATAAAAAGTATGGCAGAAAATATGTTCCAATGAGTTTTCATATTTGTCATTTTCATTCCTTCACATTATTCACGGTAGAAAAATTTCACCTACTAAAAAGGTTTGGGCATTACCCGAAATTTCAACTCTCTCACCTAGATATTTACAGCGTAGGCTACCGACCCTTTTGGACAGTTGGAGGGCAGTCAGTTCCTCTTTTTCCAATCGGTTGGCCCAGTAAGGCGTCATGGTGGTGTGGGCCGAACCCGTAGTAGGATCTTCGTCAATGCCACATTGTGGATAAAAACACCGAGAGATAGCCGACCAAAAGCAGGCGATCGCCGCGCTGGATGCGCTTGGTGCGGACCATTTCATAGAGAGCCATTGGAATTGAGGCGGCCACGCAGTTTCCAAATTTTTCCAGCGTGACCCCAACCTGCTCTTCCGGCCAGTTGAAATAGCGCAGAATCTT
>JBCCJE010000582.1:0-4359 GCA_039027925.1 Bacteroidota bacterium | reverse complement strand
TGAAAAGCCTCGCCGATGCCCTGCATCGCCTACGTTTTTCGCCTTGCATAAAGAAAAAATAACTGCGCATAAAATGTAAATTTATTAATGCACCATTCCTAACGGAGTGACGGAAGTACTTTGTTATTTTTTTAAAATTTGGAGCGTAAATACCAAAGATGCAGGAAGCAAATTTCATATTACTACTTTTTCCATAAAATAATCTGCAATTTTGCGCCATGCAAAGGACAGCGATTAATAAAGCACTTACCGAACTATTGCGGGTGCTCCAAATAGAAAAAAAAGAAGACTTCGAACGATTTCGAGAAACGGTCATTAAACTTTCCCTCAAAGAAAAGCGAGAAAAAGGATTGACGTGGTATCCCGTTTTGGTAAAGAAACAGGGATACACTTTTGGCGAACGTGCATTTGTATTGTTAGAAAGGACAACGCAACTGAATGAGCCACATCAGTTTAGGTCGGGCACTCCCGTCGAAATATTTTCTTTGGTAGAAAATAAATTTGAGGATAACAAAAATAGACGCCTGAGTGGTGTGATTCAGTTTTTAAAAAGAGACCAAATGAAGGTCATTCTCAACGCTCGGGATATTCCGAATTGGGTGAGCTACGGGCAGCTAGGAGTGGACTTATTATTTGATGAGCGTACTTACCTCGAAATGGAAAAGGCGGTCAAAAAAGTCATCAAGGCGAGCAATGATCGCTTGGCGGAGTTGAAAGCATTATTCTTTGGTGCTATCTCACCACGCTTTAATGAATTGCCTGCCGTCCATCTGGAATACCTCAACGCAGCCCAGCGGAAAGCCGTGCAACACATTTTGGCAGCTACGGATATTGCTATCGTTCACGGTCCTCCCGGGACTGGAAAAACTACGACCATTGTTTATGCAATTAAATTGTTATGCGAAACTGAGAAAAACGTCCTAGTGACTGCACCCAGCAACGCCGCCGTAGATTTGCTAGCAGAAAGGCTACACGAAAAAGGACTGCGAGTAGTTCGTATCGGCAATATTTCGAGAGTGGAGGAATCCTTGATGAATCTGACTTTGGATGCTCAACTGGCTAGCCACCCCGACGCTAAACATATCAAGAAAGTAAAAGTGCAAGCTGCCGAAGCTCGTAAAAAAGCCAATAAGTGGAAGCGCAATTTTAGAGGACAACAGCGGGAGGAACGTCGAGACAATTTTCGTGAAGCGAGAGAATTAGCAGATTGGGCCAGGCAGTTAGAGGAAAAATTATTAAATGAAATTCTCTACGGCGCACAGGTGATTTGTTGTACTTTGGTCAATGCGGTACATCCCGTTTTGGAGCGATTAAAATTTCGAACCGTCGTCATTGATGAAGCTGCGCAGGCATTAGAACCCGCCACTTGGATTCCCATTTCGAGAGCCAGTAAAGTAGTGCTAGCCGGTGATCCGTTTCAACTCCCACCTACGGTCAAGTCCATCGAAGCCAAGCAAAACGGACTTGGAATTACTTTGTTAGAAAAAAGTGTACAGCGGCTACAGGTCGTCAATTTTCTCAATGTTCAATACCGCATGAACGAAGTAATTATGAGTTTTTCTAATGCACAATTCTATGAAAATCAATTGGTTGCAGCACCCATGGTTGCTCAATGGAGATTGGCGCAAGGGGATGTACAGCCTGTTATTTTTATTGATACCGCAGGTGCAGGCTTCGAAGAAGAGATCAACGAAGAGACGCTGAGTAAATTCAACTCGGGCGAGTATTTTATTTTAAGAGAACACTTTTTACAGTTGATACAACAACTAGAAGCGGTACAATCAGAAATGCCTTCCGTTGGATTTATCACCCCTTACCGTGCGCAAATAGAGCACATGCGCCATGAGTTTGCGGAAGACGAAACTACTGCTCCCTACGATGACTTCGTTACCATCAATACGATTGATGGTTTCCAGGGGCAAGAGCGAGACGTTATCTACATCTCACTCGTTCGTTCCAACGGAAGAAGTGAAATTGGCTTTTTGAATGATTATCGGAGAATGAACGTAGCCATGACCCGAGCCCGTAAGCAGCTTGTTATTATCGGAGATAGCGGCACGATTGGTAAGGACAAATTTTATGCTGCCTTCATGGATTATGTAGATAAAATAGGAGGGTATCGGTCGGCTTGGGAATTTATGAAATGATGGGTGAGTGAATCGTACCTTCATGATAGGTAAAACCATTTATCATATTAGCTACTTTAGGCTTTTTTTGGGCACGCCCAAGAAGAAACTAATAAGGAGAGTAAACCAATTACGAAAAAGCTACCAAATATTGTTCGCAGAAAATGAGGCAGTCAAAGCCAAGATTCCGAAACTAGAAAAAGAATTGTAATCCAAAGAGACTATACTGCGCAAGTACAAAGTGTTAAGTTTTGCCCTGCTTCCATCCCCTCGGAAGCAGGGCTGTTTTTTATACTGATTCGAAGGTCATTCGCTCTCCCTTTTTGTCCTCATAAAAAACGCCGTGCTCGTACGCCAAGTGTCCAGAGACAATTGTAGCGTCAATGTGTCCTTTGAATGTATGACCTACAAAAGGCGACCAACCGCATTTGTAATGCAAGGAATCCTTGGTGACTGTCCACTCTTTTTCAACATCTACTAGCACTATATCAGCCCAGTACCCTTCGTCCAAGTATCCTCTTTTTTGAATGTGAAAACATTGAGCGGGAGCGTGACACATTTTCTCCACTATCCGCTCCAAAGTTATTTTGCCCTGATGATAAAATTCCAGCATAACATTTAAGGTGTGCTGAATCAACGGAACGCCCGATGGGGCTTTGAAGTAAGTTTGACTTTTTTCGTCCCAAGTATGAGGAGCATGATCTGTGGCGATAATATCCAAACGATTATCTAGCAAGGCTGGAAAAAGCGCCGCTTTGTGCCTCGGTGCTTTGATGGCGGGATTACATTTGATTTGAGTACCTAGAGTCTCGTACTGTAAAGCATCAAAATATAAATGATGAACACACACCTCCGATGTAATTCTTTTTTCAGTAAGCGGAATATCATTTCGGAATAGTTCTAGTTCTTCCGCTGTAGAAATATGTAAAATGTGTAACCGTGTATTGTGCGCCTTCGCTAACTCAATGGCCCAACTAGATGATTTATAGCATCCTTCCACAGATCGAATAATGGGATGCAAATGAATAGGAACCTCTTCTCCGTGGATAGATTTGTAGTACGCTGCGTTCTTTCTAATCGTGGCTTCGTCCTCGCAGTGGGTAGCGATCAGCATGGGTACTTTTGAAAACAAACCTTCGAGTGCAGTCTCATCATCCACTAGCATGTTGCCCGTACTCGATCCCATAAAAATTTTCACCCCACAAACATTTTGGGCATCCGTCTTCAGGACCTCCTCCAAATTATCGTTGGATGCTCCCATAAAAAAAGAATAATTGGCCAAAGACTTTTGTGCCGCTATGTCGTACTTATTTTGCAATAGTTCTTGCGTCAATGCGGCTGGTTTAGTATTAGGCATTTCCATGTACGAAGTTACACCGCCCGCCACGGCCGATCTGGGTTCGGTGTATAAATCAGACTTGTGTGTCAAACCCGGCTCCCGAAAATGAACCTGATCATCAATGATACCCGGAAAAACGTACTTGCCAGTAGCATCTATTTCTTTTTCCGCAGATTGGTTAATAGTTGAATCAATTCTTTCGATTCTGCCAGACTTAATCAATATATCAGCCTCGGTAATGACACCTCGATTCACCAGGCGCGCATTTTTAATCAAAATGGTGGACATAAGTTGAGTTTTATAGAAATAAAAAAAGGTAGGCAAAAATAGAAAAAAATAAGCCGCACCTTCACTAGAAGATGCGGCTTATACAACAAATTATAATCCCATGAACATATCCAAATTACCTGCATAATACAGGCAAAATATTTTTTATTGCATCATTTTGCAACATTATTTTTTTTAATATGATTTTTTTAACTAGATTTGTGAATCTTAAGAATTATTATCCCATAAACAAGAAGTTTAATCACAATCCCGATAAATTTTATCGGGATTGATGATCAACTTAAATAAATTATGATCTCACGAAAATATCCAAATTGATTCCACAGAATCGGAAAAAAATCATCTCTAAGCGACCGTTAAGGTCTTTTTTTTTGCCACTACTTTAAGAAGTAGCACCTCCACTTGACTTTTCCTCTTTTATCTTTATTCGAGATTATTTTTTAAAAAAATAGTATTGATCACAATCCGTCTGAACTTCGGGACTGTGACCAACTATCAACAAATTATAATCCCATGAACATATCCTTTTTCAATGCCGATTTTACCTTCGGCGTAATTCGATTACTCGTTCGTAATCTCCACTTGCCTTGCCACTCTTTTTATTTT
>JBCCJE010000581.1:0-4362 GCA_039027925.1 Bacteroidota bacterium | reverse complement strand
CGAAGATATAGCCACTTCAATTATTGACACCTCGGCCAAAATAGAAATAATAGCGGAGGGATTTACTTGGACAGAAGGACCTCTTTGGATAGAAGATGGACAGTTTCTCCTATTCTCTGACATCCCACAGAACAAGGTCTATAAGTTAGATAATCAGTATCACCTAAGTACCTTTTTGCATCCTTCGGGTTATACGGGAACAGGAGATTATGGAGACGAGCCTGGTTCAAATGCTTTGGTGCTCAATCAAAATCAAGAGTTAGTACTCCTGCAACACGGAGATAGAAGAGTTGCTAAAATGTCCGCCACGCTCCAAAATCCACAACCTGCTTATCTAACGCTGGTGGACAATTACAAGGGAAAAAAATTAAACAGTCCAAATGATGGTGTTTATGACCGCCACGGCAATTTCTACTTTACCGACCCTCCTTATGGTTTACCGCAAAAGATGGATGATTCAACGAAAGAACTAAATTTTCAGGGTGTTTACTTTCTTTCAGTAACGGGACAACTGACACTTTTGGATAGTGTAGTAACCAAGCCGAATGGAATCGCATTATCGAATGACCAAACAAAACTTTACGTAGCAGTATCAGATCCCAAACACGCTGTTTGGTATCAGTATGACTTGGTAGAACCAGGACAAGTAACCCAAAAGCGAATTTTTTACGATGCTACTGCATTAGTAAACCAAAAAGGACATCAAGGGCTTCCCGATGGTATGAAAGTGAATCGTGCAGGGTATTTGTTCGCCACAGGCCCTGGTGGTATATGGCTATTCGATAAATCAGGAGCGGTATTGGCCAAAATATTTACGGGACAACTCACTTCTAATTGTGCTTTGTCATCAGATGAAAAAACGCTTTTTGCAACGGCTGATGATTATATTTTAAAAATCCTGCTGAAATAATAAGACAGCGTAAATTGATGAAAGTAGCACCCCTAAAAGTGACTAAAGACATTGATTATGTTACTTTATCTCTTCACATAAAACAATAGATTGCCTATGCTTAAACACTAGAAATTGTTTAGTGGCTCTTGTTTTTTTGAGAAAAATAGGAACGAGAAATGTTACAGCAAATCCCGTTCCAAAGAATTAACACAAGAGTGAAATTCTCATTTTAAAATGTCAAATTATGAAAAAAAAAGCAAAAGGAAAATCCTTAACTAAACTTAGTTTACTGTTCTCAATTTGTGTTTCATTTCTAGTTGGTTTTACCCCCTTAAATCTTTTTGGGAAAAACAAGACTAATAATGATGTAACTACTTGGGAAAGTATCAGGAAAGTTGATAAAATAGATATTTCTGGAACTATTACGGATGAAACAGGAGAACCCTTGATAGGGGCTACAGTGCAAGATAAAAGTAGTGGTATGGGTACAGTTACAGATTTAGAGGGTAAATACGTCCTATCCGTTACGGGGGAAGATGCTGTCCTAGTAATATCTTATACTGGTTATGAGGCAAAAGAAGTTGTAGTAGGTCAGCGAACTATTGTAGATATTGTACTAAAGATAAGTGCTAATAAATTGGATGAAGTTGTTGTTATCGGGTACGGGGCGGTCAAAAAAGAAGAAGTTACTAGTTCAATCGTTCGATTAGATGCAGAGGACTTTATTAAAGGTAACGTTAACAGTCCGCAGCAGTTACTCCAAGGTAAAGTAGCAGGCTTAAATATTGCTAGACCTGGTAGTAATCCAAATCAACCCTTTACCATTCGGCTGAGAGGGCTGAGCACTTTTGGGGCTAATGCAGAACCCTTAGTCATCATTGACGGTGTAATCGGTGGTTCTATCAACTCAGTTGATCCTAGTGATATTGAATCCATCAATGTATTAAAAGACGCTTCTGCTGGAGCTATCTATGGAACTAGAGGGAGTACAGGAGTGATTTTAATAACCACCAAATCTGGAAAAGGAATTCAGAGTTCTACTTTAGAATATGGAGGATACGTTGCGGTTGAAAGCATCTCCAACTCTATTCCTGTAGCCAATCGAACTCAATTTTTAGAAAATGGTGGGACTGACTTCGGTGCAGATACCGACTGGCTTGATGCTATTTCAAGAAATGCTATTTCAAATGTACATAATCTGTCGTTTGCCAATTCTTCTAATGGATTGAGCTATCGTGCTTCTATTAATTATCGAGATGTACAGGGAGTCTTGAACGGTACGGGTTTTAGTCAAGTTAACGCTCGATTAAACGCTAATCAGACACTGCTGAATGACCGTTTAAAATTGACGGGTATCATTACCGTTACAGATAGAGACGCCAATATTGGATTTGACCAAGCTCAACGTTATGCGCTAACCTTTAACCCAACTGCCCCTATCTTTGAAGACCGCTCAGCTACTTCTTTAGGTAGAGACCCTAACTTGTTTGGTGGTTTTTTTGAAACGGGTGTGCAAGATGTATTCAATCCAGTTGCCATAAACGAGCAAAATTCTAGGACAGAAACTAGAAAAGACTTTCTAGCTAATTTTAAAGCTACCTATGAATTGATAAATGGCTTAAAAGTTAGTTTGAATTATTCAAGACAAAATACCAACTTTAATCGTGGGGAATTTTTTGCCAACAATGCACTATTCGCTGGTGCAAATGTAAACGGGATCGCTATGCGAGAGGCAGAAGGCTTGTCATCTGATTTGTTTGAAACTACCGCCACTTACGATGGTAAAACCAACAATTTTAGATATAATGTTTTAGTTGGAAATTCCTTTCAACAATTCAACTTTGATAAATTTTCGGCTAGAAATACCAACTTTATTACCAATAGTGTTGGGGCAAACAATCTAGGACTAGGTGTAGGTATCAATAATGCCGAGGCAAGTGTTTCTTCTCTCAAAGAAGAAGCCAAGCTATTAGCTTACTTTGGAAGAGTCAATTTAAACTTCAACAGCTCCGCTTTCTTTTCGGCAAGCTATCGAAGAGAGGCGTCCTCAAGATTTGGTAGAAATAATCGTTGGGGAAACTTCTGGGCAGTTAGTGGTGGAGTCAACTTGAATATCTTACTAGGCATGGGCTCGTTTGAGCAACTAAAAGTCCGTGCAGGATATGGTGTGACTGGTAATGAACCCGCCGAGCGATTACCATTTTTAGAAAGGTTGGGCATCCCCGAAGGAGGTGGATTAGGATATGCTAATGGTGGATTTATCTCTGCTATTTCACCTGTCTCCAATCCCAACCCAGACCTAAAATGGGAGGAAAAAGGAGAGTTTAGCGTTGGGATTGACTTTATCACCCTTGATTCAAGACTTTCAGGTAGCATTGACTACTTCAATAGAAAGACTAAGGATTTATTGAATATTATTACCGTACCCTCTCCCCCAAATATTTTTGAGCGAACACTGGTTAATTTAGGAGAACTAGAAACGACAGGTTTTGAGGCGCAAGTCAATTATAACTTACTTAAACAAGAAGACCTTATATGGGAAGTGGGCGCTAACTTTTCTACTTTTAAATCAACTTTGATAAAGTTAAATAATGTGGAAAGCGCAGTAGAATTTAGAGGAAATTTTGGTTCACCAGGACTGAACAATACGTTTGTCGTGAGAGTAGCTGAGGGAGAAGAAATCGGGAATATTAGAGCTGCTGAATTTGCGGGATATAACGAACAGGGACAATCTATGGTGATCAACCAAGAAACAGGAGAACCGACCACCGAGCGAAACTTGGATCGAGATGGAATTGTGGCTGGAAACGGTTTGCCAGACTTTTCTTATGGCGTTAACAACTATTTCAGTTACAAGGATTTTGATTTCAATTTTTTTCTTAGAGGAGTGGTAGGTCATTCTTTGTTGAGTATTCAGCGAGCTTACTGGGAGCATCCATCCTTGGCTGGTAAACAAAACTTCGTAGTGACTGAGAACTTCAATCCGAAAGATACAGAGCAAGATGCTTTTAACAGCAGTCACGTAGAAAAGGCAACTTTCCTTAGGTTAGATAACGCAACGCTTGGCTATAACATCAACCTAGCAGAAACAAGTGCTATTCGTAAAATAAGACTCAGCGTTACTGGAAATAATTTATTGACCATTACCGATTATTCTGGTTCTGACCCAGAAGTGAGATACACAGATCCAGGTCCTTTGGTGGAGGGAGCTACTGGCATTGCATTTGGTGGGGATATTCTAGTCCCCGGTATTGATAGACGAGTCACCTCTTTACCAACTAGAACCATTACTTTTTCTGCAAATATCACCTTCTAAATTTGTTGATTATCAACGCTCAAATTGGATTTTTCTAGCAAAAGTGATGAGTGAAAATAGTAAGAGTTTGAGTTGATAGTCAACAAATTTAGAAGGTGATATTTGCAGAAAAAGTAATGGTTCTAGTTGGTAAAGAGGTGACTCGTCTATCAAT
>JBCCJE010000580.1:0-4363 GCA_039027925.1 Bacteroidota bacterium | reverse complement strand
TTGCTTTCCTTATCTGCTATCCCGCGAAGTTCTCAAAGCATAGGGCTAGGTAATTACATTCCAACAAATAATAATCGCAAGATGTCAAAGAACGTAGCTATAAATATAACTAATATCTTATACTTCACCAATCTTATATAATCAGCGTCAACTTCTCCCCTACTATCTCATCATTGTCCAAATCATTTTTGCCATACACCCGCATTTCTTTGATCTGATGAACAGCTACTGGTAGGAAAATCAAACTATCATCGGGGCCTCCCTTTGCTGCCAGCCATTGAGTAAGTTCTCTTTCGAGTAGTTGGAGTGGGGTATCTTTGATCGTACCTAGATAGACAGACTTATTGATTCGGAGTAGTCCTTTTTCTATAATTCGCTTCCCCATTTTGGTACGTAGGGAATTATTAGAGATGTCGTAACAAATAAGTATTGGCATATATTAATTTTGAATTTAGGAATAGAGTATTGGGTATATGAGTATGTAGGTATTGAGATTAGACGTGAATAGTACATGAAAAATGTCATCACCCATCTCTCACCTCTCATTGTTAATTATTCATTATTCATTATCAACCCATACTGCGCCGCATAGAGTTGTGGATTATCATTAAGAGCAGAGTACTTTACGATGGAGGGATCTTTAGTGGGGCAGAGAATAATACCGATGGTAGGTTCATCCTTTGCCGTTTTTATTTTTTCGTCAAACATCCGCACGTACATATCCAACTGACCGATGTCTCGATGTGAGAGTGGCGTTTTCTTGAGTTCTATCAGTACAAAGCAGCGCAACCTAAAATGATAAAACACTAAATCTACGTAGAACTGCTTGCCAGTAGCCGTAATCAATCGCTTTTGTCGAGCCACAAAAGAAAATCCATCACCTAGCTCCATCAGAAAATATTGCAACTGCTCTATCAATTTTTCCTCCAAGTCTTTTTCTAAATATTTTTGCTGCTTGGTCAGTTCTAAAAATTCAAGCAAATAAAAATCTTTGACGACTTGCTCGACGGCAGCGAGCTTTGATTTTTGGGAATATTCCCCTCGACTGCGTTGGTAATATTGGGCTTTGAGTTGTCGCTGAAGTACTGCTACATTCCAATGCTGACGGGCTGCTGCTTCCAAATAAAACTTTCGCTCTTCACGATTAGACAATCGCATCAGACATCGGTAATGACTCCAACTAAGTTCGGGATAGATCATTTTCCAGCGAGGAAACCTTTGATAAAATAGCAGCATTTGTTTGAGTTGATACGAAGAATAATCCTTCGGTAGGGCTGCGCTTATCGCCGTAGCTAGCTGCCGAAAATATACCTGATCGGTCGCTTTTATTTTGACTTTGGCGATAGACTTTCCTACCTGCCAGTAGATTTTTAATCGAGCGATTCGAAGTACTTTTACCTTTGGTTGGTGTAGTGGTTGGACAAGTTCTAGGATATGCGCTATCAGATTTTTTGTTGGAGATAGTGTAGTGTGAGACATAGTAAGTGCTAGTTTGAGGGTTTGAAAAATTGAAAGACATGGAAGCCAAACTATGAGGGGATATCCACCCGAATCCGTTTGGCCAATAGCCCTGCCAGATGGTGAATATGATTTTTGGTAGTAGCTTCTCTATTCAAAAATTTACGGGGCTGGTGAAGCCATTCATTAAAGCGAGGAATCAACCATGCCTTCCCGTGTTTATTCAAAAAAATGCCAAACTGATTGGAAGTAAAATATTCTGTTTTCATTTTCTTTAAAAAAATCTCTTCGATAATGATTCGATCTACCCAGGGGCGGAAAGGTTCGATCAGGTCAAAAGCTAGAGTAGGTTTGGCGTACTCGTCGGCATGAAGAATGCCCAGATGGGGATCTAAGCCTACGGCAAATAGGCTTCCTTCTACGACCGAGTAAAGCATCCCGTAGCCATAATTGATGGCTGCATTAAAAATATCCTGAGCAGGTCGGCGGCTACGTTTTTGGAAGCTGTATTGCTTCGGTAAAGCATTCCCTACCCCCTGCCAATACATCCGAGCGATACTCCCTTCCACGCCCATGATATTATTTCGACAAGACGCTGGAGGGTGTGGACGAAATTCCTCAAATGATTTGGAATGGGTACGAATGGCTTTGATGGATTGGTTGAGCAATCGGTGGGTAAGAATACCTTGGGTTTTTAGGAACTCCAAATTCTGGATTTGAGCCTTGGACTTAAAGTGAAAGAGATTAATCATCCAGTCTGTCCCATCGGCACTCTCCGTAAACTTCACCTGTTGCCTACGCAGCGTAGCGATACTCGCAAAGTAAGGACTCCACATTCTCGCCTTAGCTTTTCCGATTCTATCAAAAAACAAGATAGGTATATGATGCTGTATGGCGAGCTTGATTGCGCCTGCGTGTAGGATGACATTGGCAGTAATGGCTATACTGGTGAGTTTTTCGGGACTAATGGTTCGGTTGCCTTTTTCACTCTTTAAGTAAAAGGCATTTCCTTTTTTTTGGACTTCCAGCTTGGAGGTGTCTAGTACGAGTTGCATCTTCTGGAGATTATGGATTATGGATTATAAAAAGGACGATGGACGGTCGCTTCGCTTGACGGTGGACGGTGAAGTTTAGTGAGCCGTTTTTTTTAGTAGGCAGTATCAGTAGGCGGGTCTTCGTGCAGAGGTAGGTTTGAAATTTTGAATTTTGATTGAGAATCGATCAATCTATTTCGGGGACGGACATTGTTCATTAGCCATTGTTAATTGCCCATTATTAATTCTTAATTCTTCATTATTAATTAGCGAAGCGTTAATTCTCAACTCCCATACGGAAATCCACGCCATGAGATACAGTTAAAGTCTTCTTCGGGCGGATGGATAGCTTCGTAGTATTGGTCTTTCATTTGGATGTAAGCATCATGTTGTCTGCCGAGGACAAAGCCCGCAAAATTAAGACGGCCACGCACTTGGAGTTTAAAGTTTTCTGCCCACTTGGAAGTAAGACGCCCTTGTTCATTTTGTGCCCAAAAGACTTCTTTAAGGCGTTGGATTTCGGTAGCCAGTTGTGGGAGATAGCCATTGGCGAGCGTAACCCGATCGGTGACCAATAATCCTGTAACTATCTTTTCGTCCTGAGGCCCAAAGCGGTGAACTTTTTTTTCATTGATACGGAAATGATGCTTGGTGATGATCTGACGAATGGAGTGAATCATCTCGGTATTGATGGATTGTTTGGAAGAAAAACTCATATCATCCGCATAGCGAGTATAGACCCATAGCATGGCAGCACTTAGCTTAGTAAGATCATCATCCAATGCTCGGCAAGCGAAATTGGATAATACAGGCGAAGTAGATGCTCCCATCGGCAACCGCCCCTGATAAGTAGTGAGATCAGCTAAGAGATCAGGCAGTCCTCGTTTGAGGCGGAAAGGATTTTCCGAAAATATTTTGACGACTTGCTCCCGAGTGACGCTATGGAAAAAATCTTTCAGATCGACATTGAGTAGATGCGGGCGCCCTGCGTGCTTGCGAGCATTGGTGAGTACATTGCGGCGATCATCATCATTGGTAACGCCTACGATAAAGCCATAAGCAGCGTGGGATTTTTCAAAAAGATAAACACTTTGGAGGTAAGTATTGAGGCGTGCTAAGATGCGCTTATGTTCCATGCCTGGTACTTCGATCTGGCGTTCGCCTCCGTCTCGTTTGGGTATGGTAAAGGTCTTGTAATGCGGCTGCGATGCCATGAGTGATAACTGCCGCTGATCTGCTTTGAGGAGTTGGCACAGCGAGCGAATACTATTGATGCTACAAAAAACACGCTTGCGATGCAGGTGAGCTGCTTTAGTGGCTTTTTTCATTGGAAAAGATAATTAAGTGATTTTGATAAGTTCCTTTATCTAACTGACGGAATCCATCTTCCAAATCTTACAAGGTGCGCATAAAAAAAGCCATTCTTCTGGTATTAGAAAAATGGCTTTTCAATTTTTGTAAGTGCTGACAACACAGTCCTATCCTTCATGGACTAATAACAGCTACATAAAATAATATGAACTATTCGGGAAGAGTTGTGAGTCGCAATCCTATCCTTCATGGACTAATGGCAGCTACCATCTTCTTTATTGATAAAAGTATGGCTGAGAGATTGTCGCAGTCCTATCCTTCATGGACTAATGGCAGCTACACAACTTAAAACACCGGATTATGAACAAAAATCGTCGCAGTCCTATCCTTCATGGACTAATGGCAGCTACAATTAAAATGAACAAAAAAATTTCTGATTGGGTCATCGCAGTCCTATCCTTCATGGACTAATGGCAGCTACTTTAATTGCAATCGCTATAACATAGATAAAGGATCGCAGTCCTATCCTTCATGGACTAATGGCAGCTACTAGTTCTCGG
>JBCCJE010000579.1:0-4364 GCA_039027925.1 Bacteroidota bacterium | reverse complement strand
TTTGAGAACTCCGTGATATGGGAAAGTGGGAATGCAAGCGTTCTTAAAGCCAAATTATGGAGCTTTCGTTGGCTTTAAGAACTTTTGCTTTACTTATTTGCTATCCCGCGAAGTTCTCAAAGCATGGGGCTAGGTAATTACTTGAATTTTTAAAAATGTTACTTGTATGAAATCTATTTTTTTGAAAGCTGTGATGCTATTTTTTTTAGGTACTGGTACGTTGGGTTTTTCCCAAAATAATTTGGATACCAATGTAGATTTTGAGGTGAGCAGAATTTATCCTTACCTATCCATTACCACTCAGGCATTGCGAACGGCTGAGGATATTAAAGATTTAGACCGGCTGTTCAAGCCCTCGTGGGTACGTGAATATTTTTCGGTAAAAATAACGGCACTACAAAATGGTACGAAAAAAACTGCGTGGGGTAAAAACAATACATTGACAAAGCAGCAAAAAGAATTGATGATTGCGGCGGACAAGGGTACTGATATTTTTGTAAAGGTCAGGTATCTCCCTAATAATTCCCTCCGACACAATGATCCCAAAGTACATAATTTTACCTTTTCCGTAGATCCCGATCAGCCCGCCGAGTTTGTGGGAGGACACGAAAAATTGATGCAGTACCTACGACAAAACGCCATCGAAAAAATCCCCAACAATAGTTTTGAAAAATACGATTTGACCGCCGTAACATTTACCGTCAACGAAAAAGGAGAAATCGAGGACACCCGTATTTTCGATGCTGCCTTCCAACCATACGATAATAAAATTGTAAATGAATTGTTAATCGACTGTATCAAAAAAATGCCGAACTGGAATCCCGCAACGTACGCCGATGGCACGAAGGTCAAACAGACGTTTGCGTTCAGCGTAGGCAACATGGAAAGCTGCGTGGCGAACCTGCTGAATACTCGGAGGTTTGATAATGAAGAATGAAGAATGAAGAATTTTTGTTATTCTGTACTGAAAAGCAAATTTATAACTAATTGATTATCAAACACTTATTGCATTCATCAGCGTCATCCTCAACTATTCATTATTCATTATCAACTATTCATTAACTATTCAGCGCCCCACAAACACTAATCGTCTGCCCCGACACGTAGCTAGACATATCCGAGCCGAGGAATACACAAACATCCGCTACTTCTTTGGCATTGCCTAGGCGTTTCATTGGGATATTGGTCAAAAATGCTTCTTTCGTTTTTTCATCCAATTCGTCGGTCATGTCGGTTCCGATAAATCCCGGGGCGATGGCGTTACAGCGAATATTTCTGGAGCCTATTTCTTTAGCAATGGATTTTGAAAAACCGATGATACCCGCCTTTGAGGCAGCGTAGTTGGCTTGTCCTGCATTTCCGAAAACGCCTACCACGGAACTCATGTTGATAATGGATCCCCTTCGATTTTTCATCATCGGCCTGATGATCTGTTTCGTTAGGTTGAATACGGATTTCAGGTTAGTAGTCATTACTTGATCCCATTGCGCTTCACTCATACGGAGCATCAAGTTATCTCTAGTGATGCCCGCATTGTTGATTAAAATGTCAACGCTTCCAAAATCAGCGAGTACCTCCTTGACCAATGCTTCGGCTTGCTCAAACGAACTCGCATCTGATTGGTAGGCCTTCACCTTTGCGCCCGTGGCTACTAGATCGGCTACAATTTGATCTGCTTTTTCACTAGAAGAGTGATAAGTAAAAGCTACGGTAGCGCCTTCCTCGACAAATCTTCTGACAATCGCTTCTCCGATGCCACGAGAACCTCCCGTGATGAGGGCAACTTTATTTTCTAATAATTTCATAGTTGGTTGTTTTTCCATTCCTTAAAATATTTGGAGACCATCAAATCGTAAGGATTCAATCGTTTCTAATTTTTATTTTTTCGGATGCGAAATTAATGATAATCAACGAAAGCCGTATTTTTTGTAGGGGGAAATTAAAGTTTAGAGGAGGGACAAGAGAAGAGAAAGGGAGAAAATAAATGGGGCATGGGGGAATAATAAAATCGGCTACCGTTGAAGTTTCGGGGTAGGGATAATTCCAAATTATAGAGAATAATCCATAATTTTGAATTTTTGAAATTCTAAATTTTTAATCAAAACAATGGCAAGATTTACAAGAATTGAAGTAGCCCTAAAAATGAAAGAGCAAGGCATGGTACCACTTTTTTACCACGGAGATATCGAAGTTGCAAAAAGATTGTTACAAGCGATCTACTCGGGCGGAGCTAGGCTTTTAGAATTTACCAATCGGGGAGATTATGCCCACGAAGTTTTTGCGGCACTTTATAAATATGCCCAAAAGGAAATGCCCGATTTGATGATGGGGGTTGGCTCGGTGACGGATGCTGGTACCGCTAGCTTGTACATGCAGTTGGGGGCTAACTTTATCGTCACCCCCGTTTTACGGGAAGACATTGCGATAGTTTGCAATCGAAAAAAAGTGCTTTGGTCACCGGGTTGTGGAAGTTTGACCGAGATCGCTAAGGCAGAAGAACTTGGCTGCGAAATCGTGAAATTATTCCCCGGAAGTGTTTACGGGCCTAATTTTATCAAATCCATAATCGCACCACAACCGTGGACACACATCATGCCGACGGGAGGTGTTTCTACTGATTTTGAAAATCTGAAAGGATGGTTTCAAGCGGGAGCTTACTGCGTAGGTATGGGGTCAAAACTGATGGCAAAGCACACGTCGGGCGCATTTGATTTTGAAAAAATAGAATCCCTCACCGTAAAGGTGCTAAGTGATATAGAAAAAATAAGAAGTGGAAGCTAGGCTTGAGACTTGCTTCGGAGTTTTATTTTTTGGTGGTTTTTTTCTGATCAGATTTATCTGGAGCAACTGACGAAACCGATTTTTGTTTTCCGTTCTGTTTTCCATTGGTACTAACTTCCTTTTTGTCGGGAGCATTTGCTGGCGTCTTTTCGTGCGCTCCACTCTTCGAGCTGCCCCGTCGATGGGGTGTAGCATTACTACTATTTTTACTAGTCTCTTTTTTGCTGGTTTCCCGCTTGGTCGTGGGTTGCGTTGTTTTGTTGGATGATTTTGTAGTGGGTTTTCTTCGGGGAGTACCCGAAGTTTTTTGCTGCTGATTTGTCCTTTGGATTTTAGTCGCAGTAGTTTTAGTATTTGTTTTTGGAGTACTTTTCTGCTGTTGATTTGTCTTTTGGATTTTAGTCGCAGAGGCTTTAGTATTTGTTTTTGGAGTACTTTTCTGCTGTTGATTTGTCTTTTGGATTTTAGCCGCAGAGGCTTTAGTATTTGTTTTTGGAGTACTTTTCTGCTGTTGATTTGTCTTTTGGATTTTAGCCGCAGAGGCTTTAGTATTTGTTTTTGGAGTACTTTTCTGCTGCTGATTCGTCTTTTGGGTTTTAGTCGCAGAGGCTTTAGTATTTGTTTTTGGAGTACTTTTTTGCTGTTGATTCGTCTTAGCCTCGGATGGCTTAGCAGGAGGGTTATTTCCTCTTTTGGGAGTAGTACTTTTGGTATTTGTATTGGTAGTTTTACGGGTATCCTTTTGTTGATTATTTTTTCTTTGGGCAGTAATAGTGGTATTTGTAGTTTTTTTGTTAGAAGCAGTATTTGCTTTTGCTTTTGTATTTTTTGTAGCGGCGGAAGGTTTGGGTTTGTTGGTGGTTCTCGTGGCTTTTCGTTTCGGAGTTGTGGGGGCTGATAAAACCCTGATACGCTCATTGGCAAGTGCCAATACCATTTGTAATTGTTCTTTCTCGGTTAGGTTGGAGTTATCAATCACCACGGATTCTTTAGCCTTTTTGAGTGGGCTATCTTTTCTAGTGGAGTCAATGTGGTCTCGTTCTGCTAGGTTAGATTTTACATTTTTCAAACTCACTCGCTGACCCTTATTTTTGAGTTCTTCAAACCGCCGCTTGACCCTTACTTCTTCGTCTGCCGTCAGAAAAATTTTGAGTTCTGCTTTGGGAAATACCACCGTACCGATGTCTCTGCCTTCCATAACAATGCCCTTACGTTTGCCCATTTCCTTCTGTTGTTTGACTACCATTTTGCGGACGACACTGATGGCGGCCACGTGGCTTACATTTTTTGAAACAAACATTTTACGGATGGTATCTTCTACGTCTAGGCCGTTGAGGAAAGTACGGTTGCCGCCTACTGTACTTTTGAAAGTAATCTTGATTTTCTTGAGTGCTTTCTCTAGTTCCATAGTTTTTTGGATGTTCACCCTATTTTCCAAAAAGAAATAGGTAACGGCACGGTACATCGCACCCGTATCAATGTATCCATAATTCAGTTCATTGGCTAGTGCTTTGGCAAGGGTACTTTTTCCGCAAGCGGAATGCCCATCTATGGTGATTATAACTTTCTTCAAAATTCGGAGG